>NZ_JAMOFV010000006.1:3822500-4122500 GCF_023656515.1 Clostridium swellfunianum | reverse complement strand
CTCATTGGAATAACTATATCAGTTTTTTTAGGAGTGACTACCTATTTTATACAATTAAAAATATACAAAGTTCCTGAATTTGAAGATATTTTGCAAATGATTAAAAATAAGCTATAATTTAAGGAGACCAATGAAATTAGCCTAGGTAGGAGGTACATAATGAAACCAAATTTATCAGAAGTATTCCCTGACAAGAGATATGAGGAAATAGATAAAAGTATTTTAAGACAATCACAGCTTGTAATGTTAAGAATTCTTAAAATTGTTGATTATATATGTAGAAAGCATGAACTGTCATATTGGCTAGATTCAGGAACTTTACTTGGAGCAGTAAGGCATAAAGGCTTTATACCATGGGATGACGATATTGATATAGTGATGCTGAGGAAGGATTATCTTAAGTTCATGGAAATTGCTAAGAAGGAACTGCCTGATGATTTATTTTTGCAAACAAATGAAACAGATATTGAATATGATATGCCTTGGATGAAAATCAGAGATAATAATAGCAGAATTTATGAGTATAAGCCAGGCAAATATCATAATGGAATGTTTATTGATATTTTTCCAGCAGATTATTACGATGATAATTATGAGGCAGCTGAGAAGTATAAGCGAAGGTATAAGCTTTATCATAGAGTATTAACTTTGATAAAAGAACCTATTGAACCTATAAAGAATTCTAAGTTGCTTGTTAAAAATATTACTAAGATATTGCTAAGAGGTGTACTTTTTCCATACACAATTATGGAGAGGGAAGCTGTTACTAAAAAATTAAATGATATAAAAAATGAATGTATTAAGAAATTAACTAAAGAGGATGGAAAATTTATAGCGTATGGAATAGATTATATGTTCTGGGACACTCTTGTTGTAGAAAAAAAATCAGTGTTTCCTTTAAAGGAGCTTGACTTTGAAGACAGTAAGTTCTTAGTACCTAATGATTATGAAGCTTATCTCACAAAAATTTTTGGAGATTATATGAAGCTGCCTCCTGAGGAAAAAAGAGTCCCACATAATCTTGGATTAGAGCCAATAATAAAGTAGTTTTATATTCTTATATTTAAAATTGACTAAATATGCGGATAAGTGTAGAATATCTATGAAGAAACTTATTAAAATGTAATCAATTCTTGAGGTGTATTATATGAAACCAGACAAACAACTTGCTACAGGTATGTTTAAAATAGGAGTATATTTTATTGATATTTTACTTGTGGTAACATCAATATATTTGGCTTTTGCTTTGAAATTCAACTTTAACCCACCTGATTTTAATTATCAACCATTTGTTGAAATTTCTCCGCTTATAGTAATTGTATATCTGATTTTTATGTACGTATTTGGTCTCAGTGATATATTAAAACAATCTATTGGAGAGACAACTTTTTCAATATTTTTAACGGTACTGGCATTGCTTTTTGCAACTACTTTTATTACCTTTTTTGCCAGGGGATTTGCTTATCCAAGAACCGTACTATTATATAGTACAATTCTTCAATTTGTCTTTCTCGTGCTATGGAGAGCATTAGTTTGGAAGATAAGAAGAATAAATCATGGGATAAAGGATTCGCTAGTAATAGGTGAGGAAGCTGCTGAAAATGTAACAAAGAAGATTTTGATTAAGCAGAGGGACCTATACTCAATAAAATATATTTGCAGTGGGAAATCTGAAAATCTTGACAAGTACTTAAATGAGGTAGAGGTAGTATTTATTTGTAATGATGTAGACTTAGAAATTAAGAGCAAAATTGTAGACAATTGTCTCGCAGATAGGAAAAGTGTATATATTATTCCTGATATCTATGAAATATCCCTGCTCAATTCAAAGTTAAGTAGAGCAGATGATATACCTATGCTGAAAGTTAAAAAACTAGGCTTAACCTTTGAACAAGAACTTATAAAAAGATTACTAGATATAGTTGTTTCTGCAATTGGAATAGTATTGGCATCACCTATAATGCTTTTATCTGCATTGATAATAAAGCTTACTGATGGAGGCAACATATTTTATAAACAAGAGAGAGTAACAGTTAATGAAAGAAGATTTTATGTTCTTAAGTTTAGAACAATGGTAATGAATGCAGAGAAACTTACAGGACCAGTACTTGCCGAAAAAGATGATCCTAGAATAACTAAGTTTGGAAGATTCATGAGATCAACAAGGATAGATGAGTTGCCACAGATGTTTAATGTTTTACTTGGAGATATGAGTATAGTGGGCCCTAGGCCTGAACGTCCTTTCTTTGTTGAACAGTTTAAGAAGGAGATATCTGATTATAAATACAGGACTTTAGTAAAAGCAGGAGTTACTGGACTAGCGCAGGTATTGGGTAAATATACAACAACTGCAGAAGATAAAGTAAGATATGATATTATGTATATTAAAAACTATTCTATTTTACTTGATTTAAAACTAATTCTTCAAACAATAAAGATTATGTTTATGAAAGAAAGTTCATCAGGAGTGCCTGACGAAATTTTGTTAAGTGAATTGGTTAGTGACTTAGAGTTAGATATTAAGGTTGATAGATAAAGAAGCTTTTTATAAGCTTCTTTATTTTAAATATGTGTCTATTTTGGAGGAAGATTAATGAGGATTAATGTACTGCATATTGTTGCTAATGGTAAGCTTAGCGGAGCCGAAAAGGTGGTATCTGATATTTGCACTAATATAGATACGGAAATGTTTCATCCACTAGTCGTTTGCACTCAGGGGGAACTTGTTGAACATTTTAAATCAAGACATGTAGACTGTTTTAATGCAGATGTTAATAAAATGGAGATAAGTAAACTTAGAAGCATACTTGTAGCGAATAAAGTGCACATTATCCATGCTCATGATGTAAAAGCTTCTATAGCTGGCTACTTGGCAAGTATAAATTTAAAAATACCGGTTATTTCTCATATACATAGCAGTTATCCTTGGATGAAAACTAAAAGTCCGCTAAAATATATTGATAGATTTTTTAGAAACAAGTATACGCTATCTATAGCGTGCTCCCAAAAGGCAGCAGAGTATTATTTTGAATACAATAAAAGTCTTGATAAAAGTAAAATGATAGTTAAAGGAAATATGTTTAATTTTAGGGAGCTAGCTCAGGTAAAGCTTCAGGATGAGAAAGAGATGAAGCGAAAATTTTTCATCGATTCTGATACATATGTATTTGGCTATCTTGGAAGACTGCTCGAGTCTAAAGGCGTTGATCTTCTTATTGAAAGCTTTTATAATTTCAGTTTAAAGAATGATAAAGCTGTGTTGCTTATTGTAGGCGACGGTGAGTATATGGATAAATTGAAAGATTTAGTGAGTAATTACAAGCTAGAGGATAAGGTTATTTTTGCAGGGTATCAAAAGGACGTATATAGTTATTTAAATGTATTTGATTCATTTATTTTGCCTTCACGATATGAAGGGTTACCTATATCTGTGCTTGAAGCCATGGCAATGGAAAGAGTAGTTATCTCAACTCCAACAGCTGGCGTACCTGAGGTTATTGACAATAATTACAGCGGTATACTTCTGAAAGAGAGAAGCATGGAATGCTTACTAGAGGCTATGGAATATGTGTACTTTAATAGAGATAAGGCTGAAGAAATGGGCAAAAATGCAAAGGCTTTTTTGTTTGAGCATAGGAATATTAAGAACTATATAGTAGACCTTCAGAAGCTGTATGCAAAAATTTCAAGTAAGTAAAATCGTTATATGTAAATTTAAGATAATTAACTGCTAATAAAGTATAAGCCTGTAGTTTAAGAATATTAATTCTTAAACTACAGGCTTTTTACGAGCGAATCATTATTGAATTGAAATTTCTGAACTGCTTGCTAGAAAAACAAAAAACCAAAATACTATAGCAACCTGAGGAACAAAAAGAATATTATCAAAGAAATTCAATATAAGAAAGGAAGCAGAAGAAACAAGAAATCCATAGTAAAAGAATTTAATAGTGCCTGTATGTTTCTTATAAGCATAGAGTATACTTTTAAAAGCAAAGAATACTATTGCAAAAAAGGACAAAGTTCCACCTGCTCCAAGCTCACTTTGAATTTTTAAATAACTATTATGACTTGGAAATTGAGAAACATTCTCCTGAAAGTATTCAGGATATTTTTCTACATAGCTATCGTAAAGCACCGAAAAGTTACCATTGCCCACTCCTCTAAGTGGGTGTTCCTTTATCATTTTTAAAGCAACGCTCCAAATTTTAATACGACCTTCGTTTTGGGTTATATCTGCAAACTGCCTAATACGTGCATTTATATTTGGTATAAGAAGCATTATAATACCGCCTGAAATCATAAGATAAATTAACTTCCAGTTGTAGGTGAAGACAAGTATTAAAAGACCTACAGCAAATGAGAGCCAAGAATTACGGGAAAATGTTAATAGTAAATTAGCTGAACAAAGCGCGATTACTATAAGATAAAGCAGTTTAACTATTTTATTCTTAGTTGATAAAAACAAAAGAATAAATGGGAAAGAAGCAACAACTAAATAGGCGCCAAATGCATTTGGGTTCCCAAAGGTTGACTCTACTCTTCCTGTAAATCCGGAGCCTGTTAGGTTAACTAAAGACACCGACATACCTTTATTAGTTATAAACTGATATAAGCCAATAATATTAACTATAATTGTTGAACAGGTAAAGGTGTATATAAAACTACTTAAATATGCAGTGTTATTAAATTCTGAGATTAAGATAAATCCTATTGTTATGTATAAGAAAAATCGTATGGTTTCAGTTAAAGCTAAACTTTTATCTGTTGAGTATAGTACTGAAGCTAACATAAAAATAGATAAGGTAATCATTGAAAGTATTAAAGGATTGTGTAAAAAAGTATATAGCTTACTAATAAAAGCTCTAAAGCCGTAATGCTTTGAAAAAAAGAGCAGTATAAGGTAGTAAACTAAGATAATCAAAAATATTAAATCGGATACACTTGCTTTATTCAATACCTTAACTTGACTTGGTATTACAGTAGCTGCAAAAAAATATATACAGCATAAAAAAAGAAGTATTTTCTTATATAAAGAGTTTGGAGACATATTTGACCCTCCCACAATTTTAAATCATCTCATATATTTCTCTAGTTGACCTAATCATATTATCAATTGAGTAATTTTTAAGACAGAATTCATAGGCTTCAGCTGCCTTATGTACTGATTCCTCTTGATTATTAATAACGTGAAGCATTGCCTGCATAAGTTCTTCACTGTTAAAAGGTTTTACAATATACCCAAGCTTACCATCTTCTAGTATCTCTCTTATAGCTCCAACCTCAGTTGAAATGACAGGAACCTTATTTTTTATAGCTTCTAAAATTACAAAAGGGAAACCCTCTTTGACTGACGACATAACAAAGCAATCAAAGGACTTCATTATCTCCTGAGCATCCTTTCTAAAGCCTAAAAATTTGATGTTAGGATTATTTTTAGCTAAGAGCTTCATTTCTTCCTCTAGTTCACCACTGCCTACTAATACTAGTTCTGCGTTAAAATTATCACTCTCAATAAAATTATTAAAAGCTTGTATTAAATATCTATGCCCCTTATTTTCGTAGAAGTTTGCAACAAAGCCAAAAGTGAACTTATTGCTATTTATACGACTTGAATTATTGCTTTCATTACTATCAAATTCTATACCATTTGGTATGTACACTATGTCTTCCTTACATTTCATGCCTAATTTTTTTGCAATAGCAACATCGTTGGGATCAACGCAAATTACAGTATTGCTCTTTTTTGCTTCATGTTTTTCTAAAAATATGTACAAGTCTTTTTTGTATTTATTCATGGGCTCATTAAATACAAAACCGTGCGCGGTATAAATAATATTTTTAACCTTTGCTCGATGAGCAGCTTCTCTGGCAATAATACCAGCCTTGGAGCTGTGGCAGTGAACAATTTCGTACTTATTATCTGTAAACTCCTTAAGTAAGAATCTATAAGCTTTTAAATCTTCAACTAGATTAATTTCTCTGACCATATTTTTAACGGAAACATGCTTTATACCTAGGAGTTTCAATTCGTCAATAAGGCCGCCATTAGGAGCAGAGTATACGGTAATATCATAGTTAACCTTTAAGTATTTACAAAGAAGGAGAATACTTTTCTGAGCTCCCCCCATCTCTGCTTGTGTTATAACATAAGCAATTTTTTTCATGTAAAATAACCTCACTATAGTTCTAATAATTAGATTTCCTAACCCCTATTATATACATAAATGTCTTTAAGAACAATTAATATTTAGAAAGTCGTAATGATGTCATATAGATAAAGAGCTATACCTATAGTTGAAACAATCATACAATTAACCTATAATATATAGGAATACTAAGTTCATGCACATTGCAGATAGGATGATTTAAATGGATTACAAATTAGATTTAAATTCAGTAAAAGAATGTTCTTTAAGAGAAGCTCAAATGATAATGTTAGATATTTTAAAAGAAGTTCATAAAATTTGCGAAAAGAATAATATTAAGTATTTTCTGAGTGACGGAACTCTTTTGGGAGCGGTTAGGCATAAAGGCTTTATACCTTGGGATGATGATCTAGATATCTCTATGCCTAGAGAGGATTATAATAAATTTATGTCTGTTGCTGAAAATGAATTGTCTAATGAGTTTTTCATGCAGACTGTCCATACCGATCCAAGCTATAAATTATATCATGTACCCTTAAAAATTAGGCATAATAGAAGTCTTTTTATAGAAGAAGGAGAGAAAAATGAAAAATACCATCAAGGTATTTACATTGATATATTTCCTATTGATAAAGTTCCCGATTCAACAAGTAAATTTATTATTCAGTCAAAGCTATCAAAATTTCTCTTAGTTATGAAGTCAAGAATATCTACTAGTGATTTTCCATCTATTCATGCTTTTGCAAGAACTTTCTTGCAGGTTATTGGAAAAGGAATAAGCTATAAGCTTGTAAACAAGATTATCTTTGCTACATATAAATGGAATAATGAAGCTGGCGGAGATTCTTATTGCCAGGGAATTGATTTATTATGGAATAGTGTTTTCAGAACTGAACATCTTTTTCCTCTTAAAAAGATAAAGTTTGAAGATGACGAATTTTGGGCTCCAAATAAGCCTCAGGAGATTTTAAAAACTATGTATGGAGATTATATGAAGCTTCCGCCTGAAAATGAAAGATTGTATCATGCAAGATTTATTGGCATTCAAGATTAGTGTGCTATTATGTATAAAAACTAAGGATGGTAATTTTCATGAAATATTGCTTACTTTATTTAAAAACTAAAAATATTAATTTAATTAAGGATATGGGGATGATTCCTTATAAGCTTCACAAAAATTTCAACTATGATTCAACAGTAGCTACATATAATCATGATGAATTTATTTATTTGAAGGATGAAGTAAAAGGCTTAAAGATAGATTTTGTTGAAAAAAAACATGATAACTTTTCATTAGATGGTGCAAAGTATCTTATTAAAAAAGCTAAACAGATTGATATTTTACAAGTATTTCATGTGACTTTATACTCGGTAGTTTATGCTTTTATTTATAAATTCTTTAACCCCAAGGGAAAACTGTATATTAAGTTAGATTGTTCTTATAAGCTTATAGATAGAATTAAGAGCCTAAATTTTATAATGCGCATAATGCTTAACAGATATTTTCATAAGGCAGATTTAATAAGCGTAGAGCAGCAAAGCTTATTTAGAGAATTAAAACAATTGTTTCCAAACCATAGAGATAAACTGATAAATATACCTAACGGCGTTGATTATGATTATCTGGATAAGATGAATATTCATTATGATTTTAATGTTAAAGAGAATATAATACTAAATGTTGCGAGAATAGGAGCCCCGGAAAAAAATACTGAAATGTTACTTGAGGCTTTTTCTAAAATAGAGAATATAGAAAATAACGGCTGGAAGTTAGTGCTTGTAGGCCCAATAGAAGATAGATTCCAAGAATATATAAATAAATACTTTGAAGAAAATCCACTTTTAAAGGAAAAGATTATTATAAAAGGTGCTATTACCGATAGAAAACAAATATATGAGGAATACAATAGATCAAAGATATTTTGTCTAAGCTCAGAGTTTGAAAGTTTTGGCATAGCACTGATAGAAGCTGCTGCGTTGGGAGATATAATTGTTTCTACTGATGTGGGAATTGCAAGAGAACTTGTGACCTCAGGAAATGGAGCAGTGGTTCCAGTTAATGATACTGAAGCACTTTCAATGGCCCTCTCTAAATTTATGAATGACCCTAAAGCACAAGTACATTCAGAGAAAACCTATGAGATTTGCAGAGATAAATTTGATTGGAATGATATTGTTTCAAAATTAAATATACATATAGAAAATTTATTTATATAGAGTTTATGATAAAAGCCGTATTGAATACCAATACGACTTTTTTATTTAGGTTTAATCTTTGATAGAATCTTATTTATAAAAAACATTAGTACTTTATCTTTAGTAATAAGTAGTATAAGGAAATATACAGCAGCATTTATGATAAAACCAAAGATAAAAATTGATATGGTGCCTGTAATGTATTGTCTAATAAGCAGTGTAATAGGTATGAATAGAAGCGAGGCAACAATGTATTTAATCCTATTTAAGGATAGCAAGTTATAGTCTAATTTTATAGATTTCTTTATATAAATATATTCGATTAATATAAGTAAGGAATTAGATACACAGGTTGTTATGATAGCAGATGATGAAGTCAGCAAATTAAGCTTAAGTAGTATTATCTTTGATATCAAATTTAAAACACCGCAAACAAGAATAAAATAGACTAATAGCTTTTCTTTTTTCTTTATATAAACAATTTGTTTAGTTAATATAGCCTCTATTCCAAAAGAAATCATATAAATGCTGAATACTTTTAACACAGGTATGGTAGCAGCAAAGTTTTTCCCACCATACAACAATATTACTTCGTTTGATAGAACAAATAAGCCTAGTGATGCTGGAAACAAAAAAGCAAAAAATATATCGGTTACCTTATTTAGCAGATTTATATACGAAGCCTCGTCATTATTGCCCAGGTAATTAGAAAGCCTAGGGACTGTAACGAAAATAATATTCAGCATAACTGTTGCTATCATATACATAATTGATTGAGCCATACCGTAATATGCTACAGAAGGCTTGCTTACATATTCCCCTAAAATTATTCTATCAAGCTGTGTGTATAGAATATTTGCATTAGCTAGAATTACTACCATGAATAAAGGTTTTATATGCTTTCTTATTTTTATTTTTGATAGCTTAATATTAATAGATTTCTTAATGTAAAAAAAGCTGATTATATTATTTAAAAAAGTATACAGTATAAGCAAAAAAGAGTACTTGTACAGATCTCCAGAAGTCTTTATGAAGGTCAACAGCAAGGTTATGTGAATAATTCTAACAACTATGGTTTTATAGGTGATAAAGTTATAATTTTCTAATGCCTCGTTAGCCCATTCTACATAAAAAATATTAGATATTAGGTTGAAGGAGTATATAAGTAGAATAGGAAAGATATTAGAACTGCTATATCGAGTTGTTATAAATACAATATAGATTATCAGTACTGAAATATTTGTTATCATGCCAAAGAAAAATAAGCTGCTAAATAAATTACTTAGTTTTTCTTTATTATCTCTTATCCTGCTGACCTCTCGAAGTCCATAATCATACATTCCAAAGGCGCCAAAAATTAAAAAATATCCAAATAAAGAGTCAGAAAAATTTGACATACCCATACCATCAGGTCCTAAAATTCTATAAGTATAGGGACCTATTATCACTGGAATTATTAGATTAAACAAGCTTAATAAAAATTTGTAAATTGTATTTTTAAATAAAGATTTATTCATATCAAGTACCTTTCTTTTACATGCTCAAGCAGATATGTATGTAATAATTAAAAGATATTTATAAGTCTACCATTTATAAGTAAGGTAATCAATATATTAAAGTTAAGAGTTATAGATGGAACAAGCTTTCAATTCATCATGTTAAAATAATATTTAATTAAATATATTCTGACAATTTAAAGGCGATAAAATAAAGGTTATTTACGACATGTGAAGAATATTAGTAATAATGGAAAATAGTACAAGGTGGTGGAATTATGGGGGTTATCAAAATTGATGGAAGTAGCTTATCACTTGAAGATGTAATAAAGGTGGCAAAACATAATTATGAAGTTCAGCTTACTGATAATGCAAAGAAAAAGATTTTATCTTCAAGAGAGATTGTTGAACAAATTGTTGACAATAACAAGGTTGTGTATGGTATAACAACAGGATTTGGAAAGTTTGCTGATGTAGTTATATCTCAAGAAGATTGTAAAACACTACAGAGAAATTTAATATTGTCTCATTCCTGCGGATATGGTGATAATTTTTCAAGTGAAGTTGTTAGGAGCATAATGCTTTTAAGAGCAAATGCATTGGCAAAAGGCTATTCTGGCATTAGACTGGAAACACTGCAAACTTTACTTGAAATGTTAAATAAAGGTGTTCATCCATGCATTCCGGAAAAAGGTTCTCTGGGAGCTTCTGGTGATTTAGCTCCTCTTGCACATATGGTGCTTCCTATGCTTGGAGAAGGTGAAGCAGAATATGAGGGAGTCATTATGTCCGGAAAGGAAGCAATGAAAAAAGCGGGAATAGAAACTGTAGAACTTACTGCAAAGGAAGGATTGGCACTAATAAATGGGACCCAAGTTATGACTGCTGTTGGGGCTTTAGCTTTGCAGGAAGTCATTAATTTATTAAAGCTTAGCGATATAGCAGGAGCTTTAACCTTGGAGGCCTTAAGAGGAATTAAGGATGCTTTTTATTTGGACATACATCACATAAGACCGCATGCAGGACAAATAGCAACTGCTGAAAACATATTATCACTTATAGAAGGAAGTACCTTTATTACAAGACAAGGTGAGCTTAGAGTTCAAGATGCATACACCTTGAGATGTATACCACAGGTTCATGGTGCCAGTAAAGATGCAGTAAATTATGTATTAGATAAGCTCAGTATTGAAATAAATTCTGTTACAGATAATCCAATTATCATTTCAGAGGATATGGTTATATCCGGAGGGAATTTTCATGGTCAGCCTATGGCGTTGTCCTTTGATTTTCTGGGAATTGCTGTAGCTGAGCTTGGAAATATATCTGAGAGAAGACTTGAAAGGCTTATAAACTATCAGTTAAATGATTTACCGCCATTTCTTGTGAAGAACGGAGGCCTTAATTCTGGATTTATGATAACACAGTATGCAGCTGCTTCTTTAGTTTCAGAAAATAAGGTTTTAGCTCATCCAGCTTCTGTAGACTCTATACCATCTTCTGCAAATCAGGAGGATCATGTCAGCATGGGAACTATAGCAGCAAGAAAAGCTTTAAATATAGCTGAAAATGTGAAAAGAGTTTTAGCAACGGAAATTATGGCTGCTTGTCAGGCAATTGACTTTAGAGAAGGGTTTGAACTAGGAAAGGGAACTGAACAAGCTTATAAGATTATAAGAAAGCATATAGACTTTATTAAGGAAGATAAGGTTATGTATAACGAACTAAATAAATGTACTGAACTTATAGATAATAATGAATTGATAAGCAGTGTTGAAAAAGTAATAAAGTTAAAATTTTAGAATGGGGGAATATAGATGAAGAAGATAATAACTGCACCTAGAGGCACAGAATTAAGCTGTAAGGGATGGCAGCAGGAGGCTATTTTAAGAATGCTTATGAATAATTTAGATCCTGCAAATGCAGAGGATCCAGATAACCTTATAGTTTATGGGGGAACAGGCAGAGCAGCAAGAAATTGGGAATGCTACGAAGCATTGATTAGGACAATTAGAGAACTTGAAGATGATGAAACTATGCTTGTTCAATCCGGTAAGCCAGTAGGAGTGTTTAAGTCTCATAAGGATGCGCCAAGAGCCATTATTGCAAATTCTAATTTAGTTCCTCATTGGGCCAACTGGAAGAACTTTAGAGAGCTTGAGCAAAAAGGTCTTACTATGTATGGACAGATGACTGCAGGAAGCTGGATTTATATAGGAACCCAAGGAATTCTTCAAGGTACCTATGAAACCTTAGCTGCAATTGCACATAAAAAGTACAGCGATAGCTTAAAGGGCACTATAACGTTAACAGGCGGACTTGGAGGTATGAGTGGAGCTCAGCCATTGGCAGTTACCATGAATGAAGGTGTAGCAATTTGTGTAGAAGTAGATAGAAATAGAATACAAAGAAGATTAGAAACTAGGTATGTAGATATAATGGTTGAGGATATTGAAGAGGCAGTAAGACTTGCTGAAGAGGCAAAAAATCAGGGCAAGTCATTATCCATAGCACTTCTTGGAAACTGTTCAGAGGTTTATCCTAAGCTATTAAAAATGGGTTTTATGCCGGATATAGTTACAGATCAAACTTCAGCCCATGATACCTTGGGTGGTTATGTTCCAGGTGGAATGAGCTATGAAGATGCTTTAAAGCTAAGAGAAGAAAATCCTGAGGAGTATATAAAACAAGCTAGAAGAAGCATAGCCATACACGTAGAATGCATGCTTGAGTTTCAAAATGATGGTGCTGAGGTTTTTGACTACGGAAATAATATAAGACAAGTTGCTTTTGAAGAAGGAGTTGAAAATGCCTTTAACTTCAAAGGCTTTGTACCTGCATACATTAGACCTCTTTTCTGTGAAGGAAAGGGACCTTTTAGATGGGCTGCTCTTTCAGGAGATGCGGAAGATATATACTCTACAGATAGAAAGGTGCTTGAACTTTTCCCAGAGGATAAGCATCTAAACAGGTGGATTAACATGGCACAGCAAAAAATAGCATTTCAAGGCTTGCCATCAAGGATTTGCTGGCTAGGGTATGGCGAGAGAGCAAAATTTGGTCTAGCTATAAATGAGATGGTTAGAAACGGTGAAATTAAAGCTCCTATAGTTATAGGAAGAGATCACTTAGATTGCGGCTCAGTAGCTTCACCAAACAGAGAAACAGAAGGCATGAAGGATGGATCAGATGCCATCTCAGATTGGGCTCTTCTTAACTTCGCAATAAATGCTGTTGGTGGGGCAACATGGGTATCCTTCCATCATGGTGGAGGAGTAGGAATAGGTTACTCTCAGCATGCAGGGCAGGTTATAGTTTGCGATGGAAGCTACGAGGCGGATGAAAGAATTAAGAGAGTTCTTACCACTGATCCAGGTATGGGAGTATTAAGGCATGCGGATGCAGGATATGAAGAAGCTATTGAATTTGCAAAGATGCATGATGATATAAAAATTCCTATGACGAAATAAAATTATATAATGTAAAGGTGTGATTTTATGAAAAAAATTATAGAGTGTATCCCTAATTTTAGCGAAGGAAGGAATAAGGAAGTAATAGAAAGTATTTTAGACACTTTAAGAGGTAAAGAGGGTGTCAAGCTTTTAGACTACTCATCTGATTGTAATCATAACAGGACTGTAGTCACTTTCATTGGCGAACCAGAAGCGGTTGAGAATTCTATATTGGAAATGGCTTCAGCTGTATACAAAAGCATAGATATGACTATTCACAAAGGAGAACATCCAAGAATGGGGGCTCTTGATGTAGTTCCATTTGTTCCTGTAAGTGGTGTATCTATGGAGGAATGCATTGAGCTTGCAAACAGAGTTGGAAAGAAAATAGCAGATAATTTTAATGTTCCAGTATATCTGTATGAAGATGCTGCAAAGTGCATAGATAGACAAAATCTTGCTAATGTAAGAAAAGGACAATATGAAGGCTTTTTTGAAAAGATAAAAAAAGAAGAATGGAAACCAGATTATGGTCCTGCAGAAATTAATATAAAGTCAGGATGTACTGCCGTTAGCGCTAGAGTACCTTTAGTTGCCTTTAATGTAAATTTAGGCACCGACAATATAGATACAGCTAACAATATAGCTAAAGCTGTGAGACATATTGGTGGAGGATTAAGGTTTGTTAAAGCAATGGGTGTTAGGCTTGAAGATAGAAATATAGTACAAGTGTCTATGAATCTTGTTAATTACGAAAAAACATCAGTTTATAGGGCCTTCGAAATGGTGAAGATGGAAGCAAGAAGATATGGAGTTTCTGTGGTTGGCAGCGAAGTAATAGGTCTTGTTCCTATGGCAGCTCTTATTCAAAGTGCTGAGTATTACTTGCAAATAGAGAACTTTTCGTTGGATCAAGTACTAGAGAAGAGAATTTGGGAGTAATGAGCTAAACTATAATCAAACAGATATAATTTTATGTAAAAATATAAAAATATAAGAATATAAAATTATAAGAATATATATTTGCTAATAGTTTTGAAAATTATTAGTAAAAGGTGGTGAGAGAGCTGAATACAATAATTAAAAATATAGATTGCCTTGTTACTTGCAGAGGAAGCCATAAAAAAGTAAAAGAGCAAATGATGGATGCAGGTATAATAGAGAATGGTTATATAGTTGTAAAAGAAAATTTAATTAAGCATGTTGGATGCGGTGAAGGTTATAAAAACTTTTTAGAACAAGATAGCTTAATAATAGATGGAAGAGGCAAAACAGTCACTCCGGGACTTATTGACAGCCATACTCATGTTGTTTACAGCGGTTCGAGAGAGAATGAATTGTCTTTAAAGCTTAAGGGCGCAAATTATATAGATATATTAAAAGCTGGTGGAGGAATTTTAAGTACAGTAAAAAAAACTAGAGAAGCTTCTTTTGAGAAGCTACTTTTAGAGACCAGAAGAAGATTGGATTTAATGCTGCTGCATGGAACAACAACAGTAGAAAGTAAATCTGGGTATGGTCTTAATTTTGAGGATGAAATTAAAAGTCTTAAGGTTAACAAGGAACTTAATAAAATTCATCCGATAGATATTGTTTCAACTTATATGGGTGCTCATGCTGTTCCTGAAGAATATAAGGACTGCAGAACAGAATATATAGATTTTATTATTCATAAGGTAATACCATATATAAGCGAAAATTCCATGGCAGAATTTATTGACTGCTTCTGTGAAGAGGGTGTTTTCTCTATTGAGGAAAGCCGACAAATTTTAAGGGCTGGTATAAATAACGGCTTAAAGGTTAAGCTTCATGCTGATGAGATTAAACCCATAGGTGGCGCAGAACTGGCTGCTGAATTAAATGCAGTATCTGCAGAGCATTTGGTAGGAGCTTCAGAACAAGGAATGAAAGCTTTAGCTGAAAAGGGAGTAGTAGCAGTATTGCTTCCGGCAACCTCATTTTATTTAATGCTAAACAAATTTGCAAAAGCAAGATTAATGATAGATAGTGGAGTTCCTGTTGCCTTGGCAACAGATTGTAATCCTGGAACCTCGCCTACAGAGTCTTTACAAACACTTATGACCTTTGCTTGCTTTGGCATGAAGCTGCTGCCTGAGGAAATAATAAATGCTATGACAATTAATGCAGCTTGTGCAATCAATAGAGAAGAAGAAATAGGAAGTATTGAGGTTGGTAAAAAGGCTGATATAGCTATGTTTAACAGCATAAATTTAGACTATCTAGTTTATCATTTTGGAACAAATGCTATACACACCGTTATAAAAAATGGTAGAGTAGTAGTAGGTAATGGAATATTAGCGGAAGGATGTGCATTTTAATGCTTCAAGATTTAACAGTTAAGGCTTTTGCAGAAGAGCTAGCTTCAAATTCACCTGCACCAGGTGGAGGGAGCGCTGCTGCATTAGCTGCGGCTTTAGGAAGTTCACTTGGCTCAATGGTTTTTAATCTTACTGTAGGGAAAAAAGCATATAACGATTATGATGAACAAGTAAAAGTTTCAATACTACAAGCCTTAAACAATACTAATGAAGAAAAAACAAATTTTTTAAATTTAATGGAAAAAGATGCTGAAGAATTTTTAGAGCTTATGGCTGCTTTTAAGCTTCCTAAGAATACTGAGGAAGAAATATCTGTAAGAGCAAATAGAATTGAGCAGGGATATATTAAGGCTCTCCAGGTTCCTTTAAATGTAGCTGTAAAAGCTTTTGAAATGTATAAGCATATAGAACTTGCTGCGAATTATGGAAATAAAAATGCTGTATCCGATGCAGGTGTAGCTGCGTTGTTACTACAAACTGCTATTGAAAGTGCTGTGTTAAATGTTAAGATAAATCTATCAGGTATTAAGGATGAAACTTATAAATGCCAAGTACAGGATAGGTGCAATAAACTAATTGAAGCAGGACTAGAAAAACGAAATTTCATCATGGATATAGTAAATTCAAAACTATAAATATACAAATAAAAAATCTAAGGATCATACCTTAGATTTTTATTTATAGAAAATCCATATTTAAGGAAGTTCATTTAAAGTTCTAAATTCAAAGCCTCTATTCTTCCACTCTTTAATAATAGAGTCCATAATGTCAGTATTAGTTTTCGAAACAGCATGAAGAAGTATAATACCTCCATTGTGCGTTCTCTCCATTATTATTTTTTTAGCCGATTCATGAGAAGGCTGCTGCTCAGGGATCCAATCCTTATAAGCAAAGCTCCAAAATACTGTTTTATAGCCTAAATCCTGAGTGTACTTTAAAGAAAGTTCACTATATTTTCCCATAGGAGGTCTAAAAAACTTAGGCATTTTTTTCCCTATGACTTCTTCATAGGCTTTTTCGGTCAAAGTAAATTCTTCGTTAAATTTTTCTTGTCCTTTTAAGGCTGCTTTAGCCATAGATGGATGGGTATTAGAGTGGTTACAAACTAAATGACCTTCAGCTTCCATTCTCTTTATTAAATCCTTATTAGATTTTATATAATCTGATGTAACAAAAAAAGCAGCTTTAACATTATTAGCTTTTAATACATCTAATATTTTTGAAGAATAACCATTTTCATATCCCTCATCAAAGGTTAGGTATAATACTTTATTATTTGTATCACCTAAATAATATCCAGAATATTTTTTTAGAAGGGCTAATATTTCGGGAGGTTCTCCAGAAGGTGTACCATCTTTCTTAGGCTGAAAAAACCAATTTTTTTCCGCTGTACTGAGATTTGAACCATCTATATTAGTCTTAAACGAAGTGTCCTTTTTAGCTTCAGGCTGTTTAGGTTCAGCTGGCTTATAATTTTCATTGACTTCTGTCTTTTCGCCCATTTTAGTTTCAGGAGGGTCTTCAGGTACAGCTATTTTCTCATCAAATACAGGCTTTTTAATGCTTCCTGTATCTTTAGCTAAAAGAGTTACGTCTCTTGTAAGCACATCCACTGTCCTGCTGCAGCCAGAAAACACAATAGGAGCAATTAAAACAAGAGATAATATTTTTTTATTCATATTTCTCGCCTCCTTTTCTTATGGTATACTTTGTATGTCATTTATACTAATTATACGATGGAGATAAATAAGATGTCTAATATTTTTAAGGAAAAAATTGGAGAAATCTATAATGTAATTTTACAGCCTATAGATATTATGTACAAACTAACGGCAATTAATAATTGCAAGACTGCTTTAAATATTGGAAGACTTGAGAGTTTTGGAGAGCATTACTTTAATTTAGTACAAGATAAAAAACTGAAAGGCATTGTTTATACACCTATTCAAATTGCTGATTATATTGTAAAAAATACAATTTTAAAAGAAGATATAATTGAAAATCCATTTATAAAAATTGCTGATCCTGCTTGTGGAAGCGGAAACTTAATTATTCCTTGTTTTTTGTATTTGAAAAAACTTTACAATGAAAATTTAAAAGAAATTAATGAAAAAAACAGCATATATTTAAGCAATCAAGATATAGACAGGCATATAATTGAAAATAATTTATTTGGATTTGATATCGATGAATTTGCTTTAAAGATTTTAAGTATAGATTTATTTAGTTATAGTCATTACATAAAAAAAGATAATTTTAGAAAACGAGACTTTCTTTTTGAAACTAATGAAGAAAAATTTGATGTGTTTATAGGAAATCCACCCTATATAGGTCAAAAAAACATAGATAAAGATTATTCAAATAATATAAAGAAGCTTTATAAGGAACTTTATAAAGATAAAGGTGATTTATCCTACTGCTTTTTTGGTGCTGCTTTAAATAAGCTTAAATTAGGTGGTAAGCTTACCTTTATAACTTCTAGATATTTTCTTGAATCTCCAAGTGGGGAAATATTAAGAAAAACCTTGAAAGAGTTTTGTGATATTAATAGGATAATTGACTTTTACGGAATTAGGCCTTTTAAAAATATTGGAATAGATCCTGTTATAATTTTTTTAGAGCTGGGATATAAGGAAGCTGAAATTGATGTCATTAAGCCTGTAGTGTGTAAAGAAAAGGAATTTCTAAAAGGTTTGTATGAAAACATAAATTCAAGCATCAATTGCTTTAAAATAAATAAAAGTGTATTGAACGATAAAGGATGGATACTGAGAGATGAAAAAGAAAGAACAATAATAAACAAGATAGAAGAAAAATGCTTTACAAACCTCGCTAATATTTGCTTTAGCTACCAAGGCATAATCACTGGCTGTGATAAGGCTTTTGTTGTGGATGAAGCTGCGATTTCTTCTGAGAAACTGGAGTTAGACATAATAAAACCTTGGATAAAGAGCAGTTTTGTTGAAAAAGGCAGAGTAAAAAGGGAAAATAAATTTATAATATATTCAGATGCAATACAAGATGAAAGAGATTATCCAAACAGTATTATGCATATAAACCCCTATAAAGAGAGGTTAATGGAAAGAAGAGAGTGTAAAAGTGGTGTAAGGAATTGGTATGAACTGCAATGGGGAAGAGTTCAAAGCATTTTTGAAGGTGAAAAATTAGTATTCCCCTTCAAGTCAAATAAGAGTAGATTTGCAATAGATAAGGGAAGCTTCTTCAGTGCAGATGTCTACTGCCTTGTTTTAAAAGAGGCTGTCCCTTTTACTTATGATTACCTTTTAAAAATATTAAACAGCAAGGTATATGAGTACTATTTTAAAACCTTTGCCAAAAAGCTTGGAGAAGACCAATATGAATACTACCCAAACAATCTTATGAAGCTTTGTATACCTACAATGATAAATATATCTTCTGATACTGATAGCTTTCTTTACGACTTTTTTCAGCTTGACGAGCAAGAGAAAGCCATAGTAGAACAGTATATAAGCTGACGCTACATTAGTTTTTCAAAGGTACCAAACCTTACCGCATTACCATGCTGCACCAAGGTTTTTCCTTTACATAAAACATAATCTATAGTTAAGTCCTTGTTCATAATCAAAAGATCAGCCTGCTTAGAAGTTTCAATTGTACCTAAATTTGTTAGTTTCAATATGTAGGCAGGATTTTTTGTTAATGGGCGAAGGGCTTTTTCTATAGGAATATTATAAATTTGAACCATTTTTCTAAATTCTGATAAGTTGCTTTCTATGGAACCTACAGAGATACTTTTAAGTTTACCATTTTCATCAAAAATAGGCATGCTTCCATTACTGTCAGAGCTTATAGTTATATTATCTATACTACAGCCTCTATCAATAAGATACTTGAGGGCATATGATGCATCTACTGGAACAGGGTCAAACTCAGTCTGTGATATCCCAGAGGTTAAGTCCAAGTATCCTCCACTCTTTAGATACTTTACTCCTTGGAAAAGAAGTGGCATATTTCTATTTATATGTGTGGGAAGTAAATTTTGAGCTAGCAGAGGATTTTCCTTTATTATTTTTAAGAGTGGGTATATGCCTTCTTTATCATCTCCTAGGTGAATATGTAAAATACCGCACTTATTTGATAAAAGACCTGCAACCCTGCAGTCTAGTGCAAGTCTTTCCAAGTCATGCGTTAAAGGCTTACTGCCTCTATGATCTGAAACCGCTATTTCACCAACTCCTATAACTTTATCTATAAGAACTATATCATTTCTTGAGTTATCTGTTATAGTCCTTGTAGGAAATTGATAGCAGCCAGTCCAAATCAAAGCGTTAATGCCTTCCTCTTCTAATGCTCTAGCTTTTGCGAGCAGGCTACTTAGAGAACGGGTGGTACCATCAGTGCCAAGAAGGCCAACAACAGTTGTAACGCCAAAGGTAGTGATTTGAGATAACTGAATTTCAGGTGTTCTAGTAGTATAACCGCCTTCGCCGCCTCCTCCTGTAAGGTGTACATGCAGGTCTATAAAGCCTGGAACAACTATTTGATTGGCGGCATCAATAACTTCAACCTCATAAAAGTTTTTAGGAGGTAAAGGGATGTTTTTCTCTATTTTTGCTATTTTATCACCACAAATCAAAATATCTTTTTGCCCTATAAAGTCTGGGGTATAAATCAATGCATCTTTAATAAGCTTAAGCATGCTTTAATAGCCTCCTATAAGTTTTAAATATTAGTCTTATAGGTTTATTATTATACAATATTGAGATTTATAATCGCAAAAACAGCCTCCTTATAAAGGAGGCTGTTTGAAAAAGCTATTTTATTAAGTCCTCAACATGTTTTGGTAGAGTAAAGCAAGCTTTATGCAGCTTCTTAGTGTAGTACTTGGTTTGAAAATCAATTTTACTTGATAAATCTACGGTTTCAGGATCATGCTTCTTTGAACCCACCGTAAAACTCCAGTATCCGCTAGGATAAGTAGGTATAGCCGCCATAAAAAGCTTTGTCACAGGGAAAACCTCTTTTGCATCGTTAAACACCTTTTTAACTACTTCTGGAAGGTAGAAAGGTGTCTCTGTTTGCGCTATGAATATTCCGTCCTCAGTTAAGCATTTTGAAATTTCCTTATAAAAACTTCCGCCGAATAGGCCTTCAGCAGCGCCAAATGGGTCTGTTGAGTCCACAATTATTATATCAAACTCATTTTTATGTTCATGAACATACTTAATTCCATCACCGATAAAGATTTCACAACGAGGATCATCAAGAGCACAGCTTATTTCAGGAAGGTATTTCTTACATTCCTCAATAACACAGCCATCTATTTCGCAAAGTACAGCTTTTTCTACAGAAGGATGCTTAAGTATTTCTCTGATAGCTCCACCGTCTCCTCCACCAACAACAAGAACTTTTTTAGGGTTTGGATGAGTGTATAGTGGAATATGTGATATCATTTCATGATATACAAACTCATCATTTATTGTAGTTTGAACTATTCCATCAAGCACAAGCATTCTGCCAAAGGCTTCTGTATCAAGTATAGCTAGATCCTGAAATTCAGTTTTCTTTCTAACCAAAGTCTCCTTTATCTTATATGTCATAGCAGCATTGCCTATCTGCTCTTCCTTAAGCCACATGTCCATAGGTTAAACCTCCTTATAGTCTTAGTTTTTTATGGTAAACAATGATTATTATAGCAATAGTTTATTAAAGGGGCAAGGGTTTACAAGTTTAAAAATAAAAAGTGATAAAAGTGTTTAAAATAAAATTATATGGACAAAATATAAAAATATGTGTAAAATTTATAAATAAAGAAGGAAAAATATGTAATATATAGAATATAAATCTATATAGAATAACTTATTAGTATTATACATAAGCGTGGGGGGAAAAATGAATGTATTTAAAGTTTCAAAATGAAGATGAGAAACTCATAGTTTACATGATGGGAGAGCTTGACCATCATAGTGCTGAAGAAGTTAGAAGTAAAATTGATGATAGAATCGATAGAGACGATATTAACAAGCTTATTATGGATTTTACCAATGTAACCTTTATGGACAGCTCAGGTATAGGTGTAGTTATTGGAAGATATAAAAAGATATCTATGAAAAAAGGCGATGTTTGCATAGCAAATGTAAATAACTCAGTAAAGAGAGTTTTTGATTTATCTGGAATGTTTAAAATAATTAAGCTTTATGACAATGTAGAACAAGCATTAAAGAGCATTTAATGTGGGGGGATAAAAATGTACGATAACATTATAAAAATAGAATTCGCAAGCAAATCTCAAAACGAAGGCTTTGCAAGAGTAGCTGTAGCAGCCTTTGTTTCTCAACTTGATCCTACAATTGAAGAGATTACTGATGTTAAAACAGCTGTTTCTGAAGCCGTTACAAATTCTATAATTCACGGTTATGGTGGACAGGAAGGTGTTGTATCTATTGAGGCTATGATAAAGGGAAATGAGCTTACTATAATAGTTGGAGATAAAGGTATAGGAATAGACAATATTGAACTCGCAATGCAGCCTTTATACACTTCAAGACCAGATCTTGAAAGATCTGGTATGGGCTTTACAGTAATGGAAACTTTTATGGATAGCTTGGAAGTTAAATCTGAAAGTAATAATGGAACTTATATAATAATGAAAAAAGTTTTTAAGTCATTAAGTTAGGTGAGGATTATGGATGAAGAAATTCTAAAAAGAGATTATAATTACCAAGATAATCTTGAGCTCATAAGACGAGCCAGGGATGGAGATAAATATGCTCTAGATAAATTAATAGAGCTTAATCTTCCTCTCGTTTCCGCTGTCAGTAAAAAATTTTTAAACAGAGGCTATGAATATGAGGATATATTTCAAATTGGATCTATGGGGCTAGTGAAAGCTGTAAATAATTTTGATGCAAGCTTTAATGTGAAGTTTTCTACTTATGCGGTACCTATGATTATGGGAGAAATAAAAAGATTCATAAGAGATGATGGAATAATTAAGGTTAGCAGAAGCGTTAAAAATATTGCTAGAAAGCTTCATTATGATAAGGAAGCTTTAACTAAAAAGTTGGATAGAGACCCAACAATTGAAGAGCTTTCAGCATATTCAGGCATAAGCACTGAAGAAATAGTATTTGCGTTGGAATCAGCAAGTAGTCTTCAGTATTTGTACGATACAATACATCAGGATGATGGATCTCCTGTACTTTTAATAGACAAACTTAGTGAAAATGCTGAAGAAGACAATGAATTGGTAGACAAACTTGCTTTAAAAGAAGCTCTAAGCAATTTAGATAACAAATCAAGGCAGATTATAATGCTCAGATATTTCAAGGATAAAACTCAGGTTCAAGTAGCAAAAATGCTTGGTATTAGCCAGGTACAAGTGTCTAGAATAGAAAAAAAGGTTTTAAAATTAATGAAGGAAAGATTGAGTGGATAGGATGCATGTTAATGTGTCCTATCCTTTTGATTTTCTGGAAACTGAATAACAAATTATAATTTGCATAAAATAATTTTTGAAAATATAGTTTTATAAAATAAGGATGTGGCATAGATGAGCAATAAAGAAGAAAGAGTAAAACAGAAATTTAAGACTATATCCTCAGAAGCCAGACCTAAATCGCATCTTTTAAGAAATTGCATCAGAGCTTTCATAGTCGGAGGAATACTTTGCGATATAGGTCAATTTTTTAACAGTTCTTTAACAAGAATAGGACTTCCTAAAGAAGATGTTTCCAGCTGGGTTTCTATAATTATGGTTTTCTTAGGAGCTTTTCTTACAGGAATAGGATTATATGACAAAATAGCATCTTATGCAGGCGCAGGAAGCTTGGTTCCTATAACTGGTTTTGCAAATTCAATTGTATCCCCAGCTATGGAGTTTAAAAAAGAGGGGTTCATTTTTGGAGTAGGTGCTAAAATGTTTGTTATCGCAGGTCCGGTTTTAGTTTATGGAATTGGATCTTCTGTGGTTGTGGGAATAATATACTATCTATTTAAGTAGGTGATAATAATTGAACAAGAGGGTTGGTAAACAAACTGTTAGAACTGACAGCAGACCTAAAATAATCTCGACAGCTAGTATAGTTGGTCCAAAGGAAGGTCAGGGGCCTTTAAAAGACTATTTTGATATAATACTTGAGGATGATTTAAACGGAAAGGATACCTATGAAAAAGCTGAAAGCAGCATGATGTATCTAGCAATAAACGAGGGGATAAGAAAGGCAAATTTGACAGAAAAGGATATTGATTATCTTTTTGCAGGGGATCTTTTAAACCAGTTAACCTCATCTTGTTTTGCAGCAAAAGATATGGACATTCCATTTGTAGGAATGTATGGAGCTTGTTCCACTATGACAGAATCTTTAGCTATGGCTTCAATAATGATAGATGGAGGTTATGCAAATTATGCAGTAGCTGCAACATCATCACACTTTTCATCTGCAGAGAGGCAATTTAGAACACCACTTGAGTATGGAAACCAGAGAGTACCAACTGCTCAGTGGACAGTTACAGGTTCTGGGGCTATGATACTTGGAAAAGAGGGGAATTATCCATCAGTCACTTATGTTACCATGGGAAAAGTTAAAGACTATGGAGTAAATGATGTAAACAATATGGGAGAAGCTATGGCACCTGCAGCAGTGGATACTATAGCACAGCATTTAAAAGATACAGAAAGATCTGGTGATTATTATGATCTTATAGTCACAGGAGACCTTGGGACTGTTGGTAAAAAAATAACTACCGAGCTTTTAAAGGAATACGGCTATGATATTAGTAAAAACTATATAGACTGCGGCGATGAAATCTTCGATCATGAAAGACAAAAAACAAACGCAGGAGGCAGTGGTTGCGGGTGTTCAGCTGTTGTAGATTGCGGTTATATTTATAAGAATATGCTTAAGGGTAATTTAAAAAGAGTGCTTTTAGTTTCTACTGGTGCTCTTCTAAGTTCCACATCATGTTTTCAGGGGTTAACTATACCAGGAATTGCTCATGCAGTTGCAGTAGAAATGGTATAGAATTAACTTCTATACTTAAAAGAAGGGACAGATAAACTAATGGAATATGTAAATGCATTTATTGTTGGAGGTGCTATATGCGTGATAGCACAGATTTTAATAGATAAGACTAAGCTAACACCTGCTAGAATACTTGTTAGTTTTGTTACCTTAGGAACAGTTCTAGGGGCTTTAAAGGTCTATCAGCCATTAGTAGACTTTGGTAAGGCAGGAGCTACTGTTCCTCTTCCTGGCTTTGGTTATGCCTTGGCAAAGGGTGTCATTAAAGAAGTTGATAAAGTCGGGCTTCTTGGAGCATTTACTGGTGGTATTAAAGGTACAGCTGGAGGTATTACTGCAGCTATAATTTTTGGATACATCATGGCTGTGCTATTTAATCCCAAAACTAAGGAGTGATGCTTTTGAGGAGACGGGTGATTATAGTTACTGATGGAGATGATATAGCTAAAAAAGCTGTTGAAGAGGCGGCAAGAAACATAGGTGGCAGGTGTATATCTATGTCAGCTGGAAATCCTACAGTATTAAGCGGTGAAAAGATAATCGAACTCATTAAGATGGCTAAATATGACCCTGTTGTAGTAATGGTTGATGATAGAGGAGATATAGGGATGGGATGGGGAGAAAAGGCTATGTCTAAAATAATGAAGGACGAAGAGATAGAGGTACTAGGAATTATTGCTGTGGCTTCTAATACCGCAAGAGCTAAAGGAGTGACTGTTGACTGTTCCATTGATAAATATGGAACCAAAGTATATAAAGCTGTAGACAAGTACGGAAATGTTAAAAATAATCGTGTACTTAAAGGTGATACTGTGAATATGCTTTCAAATTCAGATGTTAAGTACATAGTTGGAATTGGGGATCCCGGAAAAATGGATGGTAAAGATAATATCATTATTGGCGCTCCAATTATTACAAAGGCCATGGAGCAAATATTAGAGAATTACAATAAAGAATTAACAGATTTCTCATGATAAATATAAAAGGAAGTGAAAGTCACTTCCTTTTATATTATAGTAAAGAATTTATTATTAAGTTTAATTTGATTTAGGTTTGGTAGTACTATCTGAATTGTTGTTAGCATCAGTTTTGTCGGTACCATTATTCTTGTTATTATCCTTATTGCCGCCACCAGTAGTATCCGGTGAGGAAGGATTAGTTCCTGGTGGAGGTGTAGTGCCAGTATTAGGCACAGTTGGCTGATTTGGGTCAGGTGTAGTATTTACAGGAGGAGGTGCTGCTTTAGTATCATCAACTTCAGTAGGAGCAACCTTGGATTCATCCTGTAGTTTAGCTGATGGCTTATAATCTCTTTTAATAAATACTCTTTTTTCTATTAAATCCTTAGGAGTATTTTCGGTTGCCAGTTTTCCATTTGCCTTATTTATTTCTACTTCCTCATGTACATCACATAAAGTTGTTGGCTGTGTACCTGCTATAAACATTTCAGTATAAACTTGACTTCCTTCAGAATCCTTAGAACAAAGGTCAGTAGGAAGCTTGCCAGATTCTCTGCAAACTGCTACTTGAACAATTCCTGAAGGCTTTTCTATATCCTTAACAGGCAGGTCCTTATGAGCTACTGCCATAATTTTACCCCATAGTGCTGCAGTGGTACCACTGCTTATGCCTCTTAGAACTGCTGGGGTATCAAACCCTATCCAAACTGAAGCTGAAAGATATGGAGTAAGACCGCTAAACCATACGTCCTTATTATCACCTGTAGTACCAGTTTTTCCGGCAGCCATAGGACTAAATCTTGCACGGCTTCCTGTTCCACCGTTAACTGGTTCCTTAAGCATGTCATACATTATATAAGCACTTTGAGGCGTTAATACTTTATTAGTTTCAACCTTGCTTTCAAGTATAGTTAATCCATTTCTATCCACAACTTTTGTATATAATCTTGGCTTGGTATACACTCCACTGTTACCAAAAGCTCCATATGCTGCAGCCATTGTAAGCGGGGAATTATAACCATAACTTTCACCAAGAGCTATAGCTGCTATAGCACTTTTATCATCAGTAGTAAAATTAACTCCAAATTTCTCACCATAGGATATACCGGTTTTTATATTCATATTAAATTCTTGTTTAACTGCAACTACGTTTATTGAGTGTTTAATAGCTTCCCTTAGTGTTACATAACCTCTATACACATTAGGCGAGTTTTTTGGATCATAGTCACCCCAAGACCAAGCCTTTTTTATCTGTGGGGTTATTGGTGAATCTTCAACAACAGTTGCAGCTGTAGCTTGTTTAGAATCAATAGCAGCAGCATATACTGTAAGCGGCTTGATTGTAGAGCCTAGTGGCCTTGGGAAAGCACTGCTTCCATTGCTTGCAGCTCTATTATAGGAACGTGCAGGCTGCTCACCTCTACCGCCAACGATAGCCTTAACTTCTCCTGTGTGATAATCCATTATAACTCCAGAAGCTTGAGCCTCCTTAACACCTATATTTTTGTCATCGTTTATTATTTTTTGAGTTTCATCCTGAAGTACTCTGTCCATTGTAGTATATATTTTAAGCCCACCATACATAAGCAGATTATTTATTTCTGATTCGCTATATTTATATTGAACTTGAAGGTCTTTTTTCACCTGTTGAATAGCAGGCAAAGAAAACCATTCATAATTTAATCTGTTGGTGGTGCTGCTAGCAGGCTTATCAAAGGCCAGCTTTTCAGGGACTACCTCGCTTAAAGCAGTATTATATTCTTCCTCTGTTATAGCTTTATTCTTATACATGGCATTTAATACCATCTTAGTTCTATTTAAGTATGGTGTAGGATTCTTCTTTGCAGACTCAAGATGAGCGTTATATATGCCTGGAGCTTGAGGTACACCAGCTAAATAGGCAGCTTGTGCTATAGTAAGTTCCTTTATAGGCTTGTTGAAATAATAAGTTGCTGCAGCCTGAACCCCATGCACAGTACTTCCAAAGGGAATAGTATTCATGTAGGCTTCAAGTATTTGATCTTTTTTTAGTTGTTTTTCCAACTCAGTAGCTAGATACATTTCTCTTATTTTTCTTGTAGCAGATTCTACAAAGTTTTTCTCTTTAGTTATATCAGTAAGCATAGTATTTCTCACAAGCTGTTGAGTAATGGTAGAAGCCCCCTGCATCCCTCTTTTTCCTTGAAGAACACTTTTTACATCTAGGTAAATCACACCAGCTATTCTTTTGATATCAATTCCATTATGAGATTCGAATCGTTCATCTTCGATGTTTACAAAAGCTTTAGGAAGATACGGTGGTAAATCCTTTATAGAAACTATATCTCTTTTTTCATCTGTGTTAACATCATCCATATATTTTTCATCTTTATCATATATAGTAGAAGGCTCATTTAGCGTCAAGATAGCTTTTACGTCTAGAGGCGGAGCGGTTTTTACAATAGCAAGAGCAACACCAAAGCCAGCTACTCCAGCTAAAACCATCAATCCTAAAATAGAAAGCATTACTATTCTAAATATTTTCCAGCCTTTTTTCTTTTTCTTTTTCTTTTTTTGTTTTTTATTTATACTCTTTTCATCTTCCATAGGTTAATCCTCCTTTAATGCCTCCTATAATATCTATATTATCAACAACCTTTTTAAATAAGTAAATCTTATGGGTTGTACAATAATTAGGTAGAAGGAGGTAGTAGAACTCTTAAGTAGTTTATAAAAACTTGTCCTATTTATAATTTTATCATATATTTATGCTTTAGATTATACAAATATTACTACATTACAAATATTTCCATAAAATAAAAAATTATTCATGCTTCGGTTTTAAAATAGCTGGATATACAATAAATTATACTAATGATTGCATCAGAAGGGAAGAGAAATCATGAAGAAAGGAGATGGATATTATTAAAGGTAAAACTAAATTTAAAATTGTTTTTTTTGTTACAGTACTTTTATTAATGTTTAATGTTTTTATTTACACATTAGATAAAGTAATAACTCCTACTGTAATAGCTGTTGCAAATGCAGAAATGAGAGCAAAATCTATGGAAATAATAAATACTGCTGTACTTAATGAGTATTCAAAGCAATTTAAGTATGAAGATGTGATAAACGTTGAAAAAGATAGAGAAGGAAACATAACTCTTCTTAAGGCAGATACCTTAAAAATGAATAAAATTGCAAATGATGTGGCTTTAAACTCTCAGAAGGAACTTAAAAAATTAGGCTCTCATGGAATAAAGGTTCCAATTGGATATATTCTTCAGAATAATATATTGGCTTCAATTGGGCCAAGCGTAGGGGTAAATATGGAGCCTATAGGGTACATAGAAACAAGATATCAGTCAGAGTTCGAAAGTGCTGGCATAAATCAAACTAGGCATAAGATTTACGTGCAGGTGTATGCCAAGCTGAGAATTATAATACCTATGAAAAACGATGATATAGAAGTAAAAAGCGAAGTTCCAATAGCAGAGACTATAATAATTGGAAAAGTACCAGATACATCTATCAATTTAGATTTGGATAAAGCTGGAACCAAGATAAATACTAGTGGTACTAATTAATAAAAATGGTATAAAATCTTCATATAACGCTAAAATAAATACGAAATAAAAAAATCTGCCTAAGTTTTGGCAGATTTTAATATTATAAGAATTAATCTTCCCAATTGAAAACGTAGGGAATGTTTCTGTAATGGTCTCCATAGTTTAAGCCGTAGCCTACAACGAAAACATCAGGTATTTCAAAGCAGCAGTAATCAGGAGTTATAGGAACTTTTCTTCTTTCAGGCTTATCTAAAAGAACACAAGATTTAACGCTTTTAGCACCCAAGTTTTTTACATGATCCATAACAAACTGCATTGTAATTCCTGTATCCACAATATCATCTACAACTAATACGTCGTAGCCTTCGATATTGTCAGGTATATCATTAACAACTTTAACAGAGCCTGAACTTTGCTCATTATGTCCATAGCTTGATGTTGTCATAAAACCTATTTTAGTTGGAACTTCTATGTGCCTAACTAAATCAGCAGCATATATAAAGCTGCCTCTTAAAAGTGAGAGAACATAAAGGTTTTTTCCTTCATAGTCCTTAGAAATTTGACAACCTAGTTCTATTATTCTATTTTCTATTTGTTCCTTAGTTATGAGTATATTTCTTTTTTTATTTTCCATTGTAAGCCTCCAAGCCGTAGATATTTACAATATTATTTAAATAGTATAAAATAATATGAAAGTTGTCAAGAGTTTTAATTTGAGTGGAAAGCATTACATTTATATAATAAACAAAATGGAGTTGATGTTATGATTTATGGTAATACAGAAGGAATTAGAAATAGCGTCCTTGATAAACTTGAGAGGTTATATGAATTAAATATTCCTAAACAAAGTGTTTTTATTGAGGAACTTTCAGCAGCGCTTTGTGAAGTTACAAATCAGATTGGAAGAGAAGTAAGTATAGCAATTGACAGAAAAGGTAGAGTAGTAAGCGTGGCTATTGGTGACAGTACTACTGTTGAAATACCTTTAATAGATATTAGAGAAAGAAAGCTTTCTGGTGTTAGAGTCATTCATACTCATCCTAATGGAACTTCAGCTCTTTCAGCATTAGACTTGTCAGCGCTTCTTAAGCTAAAGCTAGATTGTATAGTAGCTATTGCAGTGGACAATGGAAATGCAAAAGAGGTGACTTTAGGCTTTTGCACTATAGAAAAAGACTTATTAGTTTCTGAGAGCATCGGCCCCTTAAGCCTTAACAATGCTGTTAATTTTGACTTTTTGGATAGAGTAAATTATATAGAAAGTCATCTTAAGTTTAATGATATAATTGAAGACAATAGTGAAAAAGCCATTATTGTTGGGATAGAAAGCGAAGAAAGCCTTGATGAACTTGAAGAACTAGCAAAGGCTTGTGAAGTTAACGTTATACATAAGGTGCTTCAAAAGCGAAATAGAATAGACTCAGCCTTTTATATCGGTAAAGGAAAAGTTGAAGAACTTGCAATGCTAAGGCAGGCATTAAAAGCAAATGTCATTGTATTCGATGATGAATTGGAAGGCTCTCAGGTTAGAAATCTTGAAGAAGCTACAGGCGCTAAGGTAATCGATAGAACTACTCTGATATTGGAGATATTTGCAAGAAGAGCAAGAAGTAGAGAAGCGAAGATCCAAGTAGAACTTGCGCAATTAAAATATAGGCTTCTACGACTACTAGGTCTTGGAACAGTGCTTTCAAGAACCGGTGGAGGCATTGGTACAAGGGGACCAGGTGAAAAGAAACTGGAAACAGATAGAAGACATATAAAGGAAAGACTATACGACCTTTTAAGTGAACTTGAAAAAATTAAGAAACATAGAGAGACTCAGAGAGAGAAGCGGACAGATATTCCTAAAGTTTCACTTGTGGGATATACAAATGCGGGTAAGTCTACATTAAGAAATAAATTATGCGATATAGCTATGCCAAAGGATTCTGCAGTTAAAGAAAAGGTATTTGAAGCTGATATGCTTTTTGCAACTTTAGATATCACAACAAGAGCAATAGTGCTTCCAGACAACAGACTTATCACTTTAACAGACACAGTAGGTTTTGTTAGAAAACTTCCACATGATCTTGTGGAAGCCTTTAAGTCCACACTTGAGGAAGTGATATATTCAGATCTTCTGCTTCATGTGGTAGATGCCTCCTCAGATATAGTGCAAGAACAAATAGAAGCGGTAAATGCAGTATTAAAGGAGTTAGGTGCATCCGATAAACCTACAATACTTGTATTGAATAAAATAGATGTTGCTACTGAAGAGCAGCTACAGACACTTAAAGAAAACTTAAAGGATATTAAAGTCTTGGAGATATCTGCAAAGAATGCCACTAATTTAGATGGACTTTTAGAAGAAGTTTCTGTATCTTTACCTTATACTTTGAAAAAGGCAGAGTATATAATTCCTTACTCTGATCAGTCAGTTGCAGCTTTTCTTCATAGAAACGCAAAGGTTGAGAAAGAGGAATATAGAGAAGAAGGAACTTATATTGAAGCACAAGTGGATGAAGAAGTATATAATAAGTGTGAGAGATATTTAATTAAGGGCTAAAATAGACTAGGCTTCTAGTCTATTTTTTTTACATAAGGACAAAATAAAATTATCAATCTATCTAAGAAAGAGGCTGATAATATGGAAAAGGTTTGTCCAGCATGTAATAAGCTTACTTTACAAAACATTAAATGTTCAAGCTGTGGATTAAATATGGAGGATAAGGGGAGGGCGCAGGAAGTCTTTCAAGATGACTACACTGCAAATATGCCTATAATTGATGCGCCGACGTATTGTATACATATATTTAAGTGTGAGAGCTGTGGTATTAGTCAAAATATTCATGTTAATAAGATAGTTGTATGATTATGCAGGATTTAATGCAAAATTTCACAATTAAGTATTGAAAATATGTAGACTAGTATTATAATATAATAAATATAAGTTTGTATTGTTGGTGTAAGTTTGTTAGAAAATGCAATTATTGGATGATTGCGCTAAAAATGGAGGGGTGTGTTTTGGAGAGAACTATTTTACAGTATCAAAAGGCTTTTAACAGCATAATAGACAGATTAAAGTCAAATGAGGAAGTTCTTGCAGTTATGGTATTTGGAAGTATGGTTACTGGTGACCTTTGGGATGAATCAGATATTGATTTGTTCGTAATCCTAAATAAAAGGATGCAGGATATAAAAAATATCTATACTGAGGAGAAACATGTTCCAGTCCACATTAAACTTATGAGCAAAAATAAGTTTTTGCAGCTTTATGAAGAGGATTTAAGAGGAGGATTTATGCATCGGATGTTTGCTTCCTCTAGGCTTGTCTTCTCAAAGGACATGGAAATAACTATAAAGTATGATAGTGGAAGATATTATCCAGACCTAGACAGAGAAAGATGGAACATGGTATATCTAGGAAAGGTTTTAAAAAGCCTTGATGTATGTAAAAAATACCTTTCAAATGACGGCTTGTATACTGCTTACAGTGCCGCAGTTAGATCTGTTGAAAATTATTCAAGACTTTATGTTAATCAATCAGGATATATGATAAGCAAAGATACTATGACTATGGCGATGAATTTAAATGACCGTTTTAGGGAATGCGTAGATGCTTTGTTTTTCAACAAGCAGGATGGAGAGAAGGCTGTAATAAGCGCAATAGATTACATAGAGAACTCCATTGACCAGAATATAAGAAATACCGCTTCAATACTAATCAATTATATGAGACAAAAAGACTGCTTCCTAAGTACCGAGGATATAAAAAGCGATAAACTTTTTATTAGTTATGATATTGCTATGGAAGATATTCTAAATAAGCTTTGGGAAAGAAACATAATTAAGAAGGATAGCAGAGATTTTAAAGATGAAGAAGGAAAACTGCTTTTCAAAGAAAATGTATATTTTATCTAGAGCTTAGTAAAAGCTGCCAGTGTAAGCAATGCTGGTAGCTTTAATTATTTATATGCTTTATAATATATATTAATTTAAGTAGCGAGAGTGATGAAATTGGAAAAGTATAATATTAAACTATGCCAAGGGGATATTCCAAAATACATTCAGATAACAAGGTATATTAAAAAATTAATAGATTCAAATGCCATAGAAGATGGTGAAAAGCTTCCGCCTATAAGAGTTTTTTCAGATTTTCTAGGGGTGAATAATGACACTATTATAAATGCTTATAGAAGACTTCAGCATGAGGGATATGCAGTTCAAAAAATAGGAAGCGGTACTTATGCAAAAAAAAGAGAAATAAATAGAACTTTTAAGAAAGATTATTCGGATACCTTTAAAAAACTTTCAGGCGAAGCTATAAAAGATTACATAGACTTTACAGGGGAAAATGCATGCGGTGATTTTTTTCCAGTGACTACCTTTAAAAATGTGCTTAATGAGGTTTTAGACAGAGATGGGGCTGGGGCTTTAGCTTATCAGGAACTGCTTGGATATAAAGGCTTGAGAGAAAGCATAAATAAGTATTTCTGGGGAAATACATTAGATAGTGATAATATTCTCATAGTTTCAGGAGCACAGCAAGGCATTGATATAGCTTCAAAGGCCTTAATTAACATCAATGACAATGTGTTAGTGGAAAAGCCTACATATTCTGGTGCTTTATCTGTATTTAAAGGAAGAAGAGCCAATATTTTTGAAGCAGATATCAAAGAAGACGGCATTGATATAATGGACTTAAAGAATATCTTAAAGAAAAATAAGATTAAATGTTTCTACTTAATGAGCTACTTTCAAAATCCAACCGGCTGCAGCTACAGTATTGAAAAAAAACGGGAGATACTGAGGTTGGCTGAGGAATATGATTTTTACATAATAGAAGATGATTACCTTTCTGAACTTATATATGATCCGAATCTTGAATACAAAAGCTTTAAGGCTTTGGATACTCATGATAGAGTTATATACATTAAAAGTTTTTCAAAGATATTTTTGCCAGGTATAAGAATTGGATATTTAATTTGCCCAGACAGATTTAAGGAGCAGCTCCAAAACTCTAAGCTGGATACGGATATTGCTACCTCAAGTCTTATGCAGAGAGCTCTGCAGCTTTATATAGAGAAAGGTTTCTGGAGAGAATACATAAATCAACTGAATATTATCTACAACGAAAGATACAATCATATGCAAAGGCAATTGGAACAAGTGCTTGGAGAAAAGGTTGAATTTATAAAACCAGGTGGAGGACTTAATTTTTATATTAAACTTAAGGAAGCTGTCAAAACCAGCAGCATAAAATTATTTTATGACTGCAAAGAACAAAATGTATTAATAACCCCAGGAGTATTATTTTATAAAAACAGCAAGGATGGAGAAAGTTTTTTTAGACTTGGTTTCTCTAAGGCTGAGAAACATGAAATAGATAAAGGACTAAATGTTATAAATAATATATTAAAAGCGAGTGATAGGCTTGGATAAGGGACTTGTGAAATTAGATTGGAATGACATAGAAAACATAAGCGACAGTGATATAAGCTACTTTTTGGCATTAGAAGGTAAGTCTGTAGAAGCTATTTGCAAGATAAGAAAGCTTGAAAGAGAGGAAGTGCAAAAGCACATTATAGAAGGAAAGATAAAATATAGGCATTTGGTTAAAAGCAGAAGTGAAGAAGAGCTTTTTAAAACCTTATGTAATACTGCAAAGCAGGATAAGCTTGCAGTACTTTCCTCCTTAAATGAAGAAAGTAGAGAAAGGCTTGTAGGATACATAAAAAAAGGGTACTCCAATATGGAATCTAAAAGCAAGGAAACAGCACTTTGGATAATAGGTGAGCTAAAAAGCAAGGCGTTAATGGATATACTTATGAAATCTATTGTGCATAAGCATGTAAACATAAGAAGGATGGCAGCATCCGCACTTGGAAAGCTTGAAGATAAAGCAGGGGAAACCGCACTTTTAAGAGCTTTGGATGACGATAATGCTCAGGTTGTTCAATATGCAATAAAATCTCTTACTAAAATTAAAAGCCAGCGGGCTTTGGAAAAGGTTAGAAATATATATGTTTCAGCAGATAAGGATTATTTAAGAAAAGCAGCAGAAGAATATATAATTGGTTTCAACGATAAGTAAGTTTTCATGTTTTGGGAGGGCACCATGAGCTATTTAACAATAAAGGATGAAGTGAGTGTAGATTTTGAAGAAAAGAAGTCTATATTCATAGGTCATGTCAAGAGAGTTTATAACGAAGAAGAAGCTAGAGATTTTATAAATAAAATAAGAGGTCAGCATAAAGAAGCAACTCATAATGTATATGCCTATATTATTGGAGAAAACATGGGCATACAAAGATACAGTGACGATGGAGAACCTCAAGGAACTGCAGGAATACCAGTTTTAGAGGTGATTAAAAAAAACGGAGTTACTGATGTAGTTGTGGTAGTTACAAGATATTTTGGTGGTATAATGCTTGGAGCAGGTGGACTTGTTAGAGCTTACTCAAAGGGTGCTGTTCTAGCTGTTAAGGAAGGCGGAGTAGTTGAGAAGACAAAGGGATTAAGACTTGATATTGTAATAGATTACGATATGCTGGGAAAAGTTCAGTATATTTGCGCTCAAAACTCCTGGCACATTGAAAATACTGAGTATACAGACAAGGTAAAAGCTGCAATATATTGTGAATTAAATAAAGTAGATGAAATAAAAAATACAATCATAGAAGCTACCTCTGGAAAGGCAGTTTTTGAAACCAGCGAAAGCGGCTACTACTTTAAACTAGAAAGCAGATTGTTTAAGGAATGCTAGTTAATACTACTGTTGTATGGTTATTATTATTTGTGATATAATACTTGTGTTTTGATAATATATAAATTTATTACATATATAGAGTTTTGTTAGGAGGAGATTTTTTATGTCAGGACATTCCAAGTGGCATAATATACAAGCAAAGAAAGGCAAAGCAGACGCAAAAAGAGGAAAAATATTTACTAAGATAGGTAAAGAACTAATAATGGCTGCAAAAAACGGTGGTTCCAATCCAGACGTAAACGCTAAGCTTCGTGATGTTATAGCAAAGGCAAAGTCAAACAATATGCCTCAAGATACAATAACAAGAGCTATTAAAAAGGGAGCAGGAGAGTTAGCTGGAGTAAACTATGAAGAGATAGTTTATGAGGGATATGCTCCAGGCGGCGTTGCTATTATAGTAAATGTTGTAACAGACAATAAAAACCGTTCAGCGGGAAACGTAAGACACGCTTTCACTAAATACGGTGGAAACATGGGATCATCAGGCTGTGTATCCTTCATGTTCCAACAAAAGGGTGAAATGGTTATAGAAAAGACAGATGAGCTTGACGAAGATGAATTAATGATGATGGCATTAGATGCTGGTGCAGAAGATTTCGCTGCAGAAGATGAAGTTTACATTGTTACGACTGCTCCAGAAGAGTTTGGAACAGTGAGAGAAGCTTTAGAGACAAATGGAATAGAGTTTTTAGAAGCAGACCTAAAAATGATTCCAGATACCTATACTGAAGTTGATATGGAGTCAGCAGTGAAGATTCAAAAGATGCTTGATGCTCTTGAGGAAGACGATGACGTTCAAGACGTGTTCCACAATGCTGAGTTCCCAGAAGGATTTGAGGAATAAAAATATAACCATATAAAAAGTTAACTTTTTATATGGTTATATTTTTTCCATTTTTACGTTTTGCTAGTATATAAACTCCTTAATTGTAAATAATAACTATGTATAATATTTTGAAAGAAGGGTTTATTATGGAGGGAGTTTATACTGCCAAAAGAGAAGAAGTATCCATAATTAGAATTTTTGTTAAGAGCAGAACTCATAATGCCGAGGAAGATAGATACGGCTTCGCCCTTGATGTAGAATGCTATGATGTGTTTTTGACAGATGCTATAAAGGAAGAAGTTGAAAGACTAAGCGCGTTGGTATTAAGCTATGCTCCTGAACTTCAAGTATATAGACATATCAAAGATAAAGAGCCAATTATGGAGTTTAGAGCAAGTCAGGCTGTAGCAGGCTGCTATAAAGTTAGCGTTGCAACTGCTTTTGAAGAATATCTTAAAAAAGTTAAAAACTATAGCGATATCATAAGCCTTATTAGCAAAGGTATAATAGAGAGGATAAGTTTTCTGTTCGGTGCATATTCTCTAGATAGATACTAGTTTATATTTTAAAAATATTGAATTAAAATAAATAAATTGTTATAATGTTACTGGAGTCACGAGGATTCCTATGATTATCCAATTATTTAGTAAGTGTATACCACGAAGGTAGGGTTTTTTGCTCTACCTTTTTTTGTTTTTATTATATTGAAAGGGGGATTATTATGCACATTCCAGAGAATTTCTTAAGCCCATCAACCTGCGCTGTGCTTGGCGCATCAATGATTCCGGTTTGGCGAAATGCTTCACTGAAGGTGAAAAAAGAGCTTAGTAGAAAAAAACTGCCTATGCTTGGTATCTGCGCTGCATTTTCTTTTTTAATTATGATGTTCAACCTTCCTCTTCCGGGGGGAACAACAGGCCATGCTGTTGGGGCAGTTCTTGCGGCTATTCTTATTGGGCCCCATGCTGCTTCAATATCAATTACTATCGCTGTAGTTGTTCAAGCAGTATTTTTTGGAGATGGAGGTATACTTGCTATTGGTGCCAATTCTTTTACCTTAGCTTTTGTTATGCCCTACACCGGTTATTACTTGTACAAATTGATAAAAAGTAAGATTAAAAGTACTAGAGGCGATTATTTTGCTGCTTTTATTGCAGGATATACAGGTGTTGTTTTAGCCGCTTTTGCCACAGCCGTATTATTTGGTATACAACCTTTACTTTTTAAAGATGCTGCAGGTCTTCCAATTTATTGCCCTTATCCACTGAAGGTTGCTATACCGGCAATGGTTATACCGCATGTGCTTGTTGTAGGTATAGTTGAAGGAAGCGTAACAGCAGGGATTTATGCTTACATAAGAAAAGTTTCTCCAGAGGCGTTGTATAAGAACGAAAGTGCATCTTTTAAGCTAATTTACATTTTACTTACTGTACTTGCGGTACTTACTCCCATTGGGCTTATAGCTAGCGGAACAGCTTGGGGAGAGTGGGCAAATGAAGAGTTGAAAGAATTGGTTGGTTATGTACCAAGGGGTATGGAGGAAGGCTTTAATTTTAGTGCGATGATGCCTGACTATACATTTATTCATACATCTGAAATAATATCCTATATACTGTCAGCAGTAGTTGGGGTTGCTGTAATATTTATACTTTTTAAGCTAACAAGTAAAATGTCAAGAAACTGATTCTTGACATTTTTTTATTTCCGCAACTATTTCTTTTAGTATGTCTTTAAGTTCAAGATTAGTAGTTCCTGGAATATAAAATCCATGTTTTTTTAAAGGAATGATATATTTAGTGCATTCCTTATTAACTACAGAATGGGAGATTTTGTAGGTTACCTCGCCATTTATTCCACCAGAGCAAAGTACACCAATAGGTGCAACTATACAGTCTAAATTGGAATTTAATATGTGTTTTACAATAAGGCTTTCTCCATAAAAGCTTTGATTAGCGCCTGCTTTATGCATAGCCTTAGCGGCTCCTGGATTTGTTCCAAGAGCTATTATATTTGTATTTTCCATAAGCTCTGCTCTAAGCCTAGCTATAATAGCTTTTCCAAGCCCACCACCTTGACCATCTATAATTGCTATATTCATCTGTTTTACACCATCCAATAAGCATAATCAGTTTAATTATACCACAATAAAATAAAAATATTGTTGACTTTTGTAGAATTACCTGTTAGTATTTACCCATAATTAATCGAATAACTGATCCATATATTCCCCATAATATGGTTGGGGAGTTTCTACACGAAGGCCGTAAAACTTCGGACTATGGGTAAGTCTTTAGTAGCTTCGTATACTTTTGATGGTATATTTCCGCTGCTGGATTTGCACATAGTCCAGCAGCGGATTTCTTATTTGCTATTAAGGAGGACAAACTATGAACTATGCAAATTCAAAACAAGGAAAAAAATCATTATTAGAAAGTATATTTAAGCTTTCAGAAAATAAAACCAATGTTAAGACTGAAATTTTAGCAGGTATAACTACTTTTATAACAGTAGCATATATAATTTTTGTTAACCCTAATATCTTAAAGTTTGCTGGGATGAATGCTCAAGGAATTAAAGGTGATGGAGCAGCTGCTTTCTCAGCACTTAATGATCCTGTGGTTGCATCAGTTTTTGCTGCAACTTGTTTATCGGCAGCTATAGGAAGCTTAATAATGGCTTTCTACGCAAACTTGCCTTTCGTATTGGCACCTGGAATGGGGCTTAATGCTTTTTTTACTTTCAGCGTGTGTATAAATCTCGGATATAGCTGGCAGCAAGCCTTAGCTGCTGTATTTATATCAGGAATAGTTTTTGTAATAATAACTGTAACTTCCATCAGAGAAAAAATAGTTAGCGCTTTGCCACATAATTTGAAGCTCGCTATATCTGGTGGAATAGGTTTATTTATATCACTTATAGGACTTAAAAGTGGAGGAATAATAGTTTCAAACCCAGAAACATTAGTTTCTTTCGGACGTTTTACTACACCAAAAGTACTTTTAACTGTAATAGGAATAACTATAACAGCTATATTGATGTCTAGAAAAGTAAAAGGTTCAATGCTTATCGGAATAGTTTTAACAACCTTAATTGGAATTCCTTTTGGAGTAACAAATGTTTCCGGTGTCAAGATATTAAGTGCTCCTCCTTCAGTATTACCAACTTTACTGCATATGGATTTTAAAGGATTGCTTGGTTTTGGAGGAAGTGGAATAATTGGAGCTGTGAGCAGTGTGTTCATGGTTATTATCACCTTTAGTTTAGTAGATTTATTTGATACTATAGGCGCTTTAGTAGGTACAGCTCAAAAGGCGAACATGCTTGAACCAGACGGAAAAGTTAAGAATATGAATCAAGCCATGCTTGCAGATGCTTTAGCAACAGTATTTGGTGCAATGCTTGGAACAAGCACACTAGTGACCACAGTGGAGTCTACTGCAGGAATAGCAGAGGGAGGAAGAACAGGGCTTACTTCTTTTACAGTAAGTATACTGTTTATACTTTCATTGTTCTTTGGAGGAATAGTAGGAATTGTTCCAGCAGAAGCAACTGCACCAGCACTTGTATTAGTTGGAGTATTAATGCTTGGAGCTGTAAAAGAAATAGATTTTGATGATTTCACAGAGGCTCTTCCAGCCTTCTTTACAATGGCTGTTATGCCATTTAGCTACAGCATTGCAAACGGGGTTGCAGTAGGTATAATTTTTTATCCAATTGTAAAAGTAGCAACTGGAAAGTATAAGGAAGTACACCCTATAATTTATGTGCTGTCAGCACTATTCATATTTAGATTTATAATGCTTCCTCATTAGAATTTACGGCACAGGCTAAGCCTGTGCCTTATTTATTTGCATAAATAAATATTTAAATATATAATAAACTAAGTTAAATAGAGTATTAACCAGCAGGAGGAAATAAACTTGATTAAAGCAATATTATTTGATTTGGATGGAACACTGATTGATACTAATGACCTTATAATACAATCTTTTAAGCATACCTTTAAAAGACACCTCAATAAAGAGGTGCCTGAAAGTGAAATAGTAATGAACTTTGGGGAGCCACTTCTAGCAACTCTGCAAAAATATGATAATGAGAATGCTGATATATTGATTCAAACCTATAGATCATATAATGAAGCTATACATGATGAACTAACAAAGGAAATTGTGGGAGTTAAGGAAACTCTAAGAGAGTTAAAGACCCTTGGAATAAAGATTGGTGTTGTAACTTCTAAAAGAAGGGCTCTGGCCGAGAGAGGGCTTAAACTGTTCAATCTTTATGAGCTTATGGAAGTGATAATAACTCCAGAGGACACAGAAAAGCATAAACCAGATGCAGAGCCTATGTTAAAGGCTTGTGAGCTTCTGGGAGTTTTACCTGAAGAAGCTCTGATGGTAGGGGACAGTCATTATGATATACTTTGCGGTAAGAACGCAGGTTCAAAAGCTTGCCTTGTTAAGTATACTGCGCTGCCAGTGGATAAAATAATGGAGCACAAGCCACACTATGCAGTAGACGATATTAAAGAGGTATTACAAATAGTTAGAGAAGAAAACTTCAAGAAGGCTTAAAGTCTCCTCTGAAGTTTTCTTTTTAATATTTAAAAAATTCAGAATTATCTTGCAGGAAATTTTATGGAAGTATAGAATATAATTATATAGTTAAGTGCTATAAATTTATGAGAGGTTTTACTTAACAATTTATTTTAGGAGGATGGTTAGGTATGGACAAACTTTATTATTGTGGGAAATGTAAAAGGGTTTTAACAAGTGGTGAGAATTGCAGCTATTGCAGCAGCAGCTTAATTAATGAACTTATTGTTGGAGCACCTGTTAATGTTATTGGAACTAAATTAAAGGGTAAGGTATTAAAAATTAAGGAAAACACAGCTAGACTTCTTATAAGAGATGAAAGCAACAGCAAGTTTATTAGGGAATATGAAGGGGATAAGCTAAGAAAGGTTATATAAATAAAAAGCCTGCTTAATGAGTATAAGCAGGCTTTAAATATTTCTAAAATATCATTTGATAGAGCATTTTAATAGCAACTCCTAAGGACATTGCAATAAATATAGGCTTAATAAGTTTAGCACCTCTTTTAAGAGCCATTACAGTACCGATTCTTGCCCCGAAAATCATGCAAATAGCAACTGGAATTCCAAGCATATAGTTTATTTGGCCATTAAGTGCGAACATAACAAGGGAGGTTATGTTGCTTATAAAATTTAAGACCTTCCCGTTACCACTAGCTTTAACAAAATCAAAACCAAAAATGCTTATAAGGCCAAAAATTAAGAATGAGCCTGTACCAGGTCCGAAAAATCCATCATAAAAGCCTAGAGATAGTGCAAGTATCATTCCAAGAAATATGTTCTTCTTAGTAAGCCCTTTAAATTTATCTTCTAGCCCAATATTTTTAGAAAAAACAGTATACAAACCAACCGCTAGTATTAAAACTAATACTAGAGTAGACAAAAAAGCCTGGCTTATCTTAAGTACTGAAGTTACACCAAGAACTGCCCCTACAAGAGTTAGAGGAGCTATAAATTTCAATAGGTCGGAGCTTACTTTCCCTGAGCGAGCAAATTTTAATGAACTTGTAAAGGAAGCTGCGGTGGAAGAAAATTTATTTGTTCCTAAGGTTAAATGCGGTGGTACACCGGCCATCAAATATGCCGGAACGCTTATAAGACCTCCGCCACCTGCTATTGAGTCAACCATTGCAGCTAAAAATCCTGCAGGACATAATATAAGAAGCTTAATAAAAAAGTCTTGTCCAAGGGATATGCTTTCAAACAATAATAACACCTGCCTATTACGTAGATAAAATTATTGTAGCATATTTTTTAAGCAAACGTCCAATATAAAATAAGTGTGCAATATTTTATTTACATAATAGAAATACTAGGGCATAATAGATAAGGATAAATTACTAAAGGACGGTGCTTGATATACATGAGAAAAGGACAAGAACTTGAGTTAATAGTTGAAAAAACAGAATTTCCAGGCTATGGTGTAAGTACTGTAGGTGATAAAAAAGTATATATAAAGCATGCTCTGCCAGGACAGAAAATTTTAGGGAGAATATCTAAGAAAAAGAAATCTTATGCAGAGGCAAGTGTAATAGAAGTTTTAGAGGATGTAGATTATAAAATTCCAAATAGATGCGAACATTTTAAGGAGTGCGGAGGCTGCTCTCATCAAACAATTTCCTATGAAAAGCAGTTGGAGCTAAAAAGGCAGCAGGTGCTGGATTTACTAGAAGAAGGCGAAATAACAGGCTTTGAATTTTTAGGAATAGAAGGTAGCCCCGAGGAACTTGAATATAGAAATAAAATGGAGTTTACTTTTGGAGATTATGAAAAGGGTGGAGAGCTTTCTCTAGGCATGCACCTTAAAGGCAGAAGTTTTGGAATAGTTACAGTGAACGACTGCCAAATTGTAGACGAAGATTATAGAAAGCTTTTGACAACTGTTTTAGAGTACTTTAGAGGTAAAAAATTCCCTCATTATAGAGTTATGAGCCATGAGGGCTATCTTAGAAATCTAGTTATAAGAAAAGCTAAGAATACAGGAGAGATTCTAGTAAACATAGTAACTACCTCTCAAGTAGATTTTGATTTTACAGAGTTTACAGAACTTTTAAGAAGTTTGCCTTATAAGGGAATTTTAACTGGAATAATACATACAACAAATGACTCCTTATCTGATGTTGTTGTTGCAGACAAGATAGATGTTCTTTATGGTAGAGACTATATAATAGAAAAATTGCTTGGTTTAAAATTTAAGATAACACCATTTTCTTTCTTTCAGACAAATTCAAAGGGAGCAGAAAAGCTGTATACCATAGTTCGGGATTTCATGGGAAGCTCTGAAGACAAGGTAGTTTTCGACCTTTATTGTGGAACAGGTACAATAGGTCAGATTGTTGCACCTAAAGCAAAGCAGGTTATTGGTATTGAATTGATTGAGGAAGCCGTTGAAGCAGCTAATGAGAATGCAAAGCTAAACGGGCTTACCAATTGTACCTTTATAGCTGGTGATGTAGCTAAGGTTATTAAGGAAGTAAAGAATAAGCCAGATATAATAATCTTAGATCCTCCAAGAGCAGGGGTACATCCGGTGGCTTTAAAGTATGTCATGGATTTTAATGCAAAAGATATAATATATGTTTCCTGTAATCCTAAGAGTCTTGTAGTTGACTTAAAGACTTTAATAGATGGCGGATATAAAATAGAAAAGGTCATATGTAAGGATATGTTTCCTATGACTCCTCACATTGAAACTGTTGTTAAATTAAAAAGATAGATATAATTAGGCTATGTTTACTAGAATAAAATAAGCAAAGCTTTGGCATGTAGAACAATAGAAAAAGGTGGACAAATTAAATGGAGCAGGTAAAAGTTAAGTGCTTTGGTATGGATGAAGAAGGAAAGGGACTTATAAAAGTAAGAGGCAGGCTAGTTCATGTATCTAATTTACTAGAAGGTGAGACTGCTGTAGTTGAAGTAATCCAAAGGAAAGATTTTATAAAGGCTAAGGTTATCAAAATTGTGGAAAAATCAAAGGATAGAGTTTCCTCTAAATGTCCGTATTTCATTCAGTGCGGAGGGTGTCAGCTTCAACATATGTCCTATGAAAGTCAGGCAGAATTTAAGCAGCAAAAAATAGAAAAGCTTATGAAGCCTTATGGTAAAGTTAATAAAATTTTGACTATGCAGGAGCCATATTACTATCGAAACAAGATACATTCAACTTTAGCACAAGGCAAAAATGGAAAAGTTATATCAGGAATTTACGAGGAAAATACTCATAATGTAATTCCTATTGAGAGTTGTTTGATTCAAGATAAGCGTGCAGATGAAATAGTTGCCTCGGTTAAGGAAATAATGAAGAGCTTTAAACTGAGACCCTATGATGAAGACTCAGGCCAAGGTTTTCTTAGGCATGTTCTAATTAAAACAGGGTTTGCTAGCAATGAAATAATGGTAGTCCTTATCGTGTCCTCTCAAGTATTTCCTGGAAAGAATAACTTTATAAAATTGCTGCTGCAAAAACATCCTGAAATTACTACAATTGTTATGAATATAAATAATCGTAAAACCAGCGTAGTACTTGGGGAAGTGGAGAAAGTTCTATACGGTAAAGGTTATATTGAAGATACTCTATGTGATTGTGTATTTCAAATATCTCCTAAGTCTTTCTATCAAGTTAATCCTATACAGACTGAAATACTGTATGAAAAAGCAATAAATATGGCTAAGCTCACAGGCAAAGAGACAGTGCTTGATGCCTACTGTGGAATTGGAACTATTTCACTTATAGCAAGCAGAAAAGCCAAAAGCGTTATAGGGGTTGAACTAAATAAGGATGCTGTTAGAGATGCTGTAAAGAATGCAAAGCGAAATAAAATAAGCAACGTTATGTTCTACAACGATGATGCAGGGGACTTTATGGTGAATTTATCAAAGGAAAAGCAGAATATTGATACTGTTTTTATGGACCCGCCTAGAAGTGGAAGCGATGAAAAATTTCTATCGTCAATAGTGAAGCTGAAGCCCAGACAGATCATATATATATCCTGTAATGCAGTTACTCAAGAGAGAGACCTTAATTATTTAACTAAAAATGGATATAAGGTTGAAAAAATTCAGCCTGTAGATATGTTTCCGCATACTAGCCACGTTGAGACGGTTTGTCTGCTGGAGAGAAAATAAGAATAAAAACCCTTGAAAGTCGCCTATATACGGTGATTTCTGGGGTCTTTTTTATTTTAGAGGTTTTGCAATAGGTTGTTTTTGGTGTGTTTTAAGGAAAATGTCGATTACCATGTAGATGAGCAGCAGAAAAATGGAACGAAGCTTAGCTAAAAGGTTTTAATATTTTGCAAAAGAGAGAACCTTATTGCAAAATATTAAATTAAAAAGTAACTGTTAACCTGTAACAATAAAGTGATATAAAATTCGAAAATTGTGTTTATTAAATTTTAATAATTTTCCCATCAATCTTTTATTTATTTATATGCAGCACTTTATTTTTATCATGGATACTGTAATAGAGCTAAAGAAATATCTCAAGAAATTAGAAAGGAAGATAGTTTATGATTTCAAATACGTTACTTCAAACGCACAATCTCACCAAATCGTTTGGCGGAAGAAAAATTATCGATAATTTAAACTTACATGTTATGAAAGGCGATATATATGGTTTTCTTGGACGTAACGGTCAAGGAAAGACAACCACAATACGCCTCATAACCGGTCTTATTTTTCCAGATGCCGGAGATATAATGATTGACGGACATAGTCTTGGAGATGATTTCAAGAAAGCTATTTCAAATGTTGGGGCAATTGTGGAATCACCGTCTTTTTATGGGTATCTTTCTGGTTACGACAACCTCAAACTAATGGCGAAGCTCATACCCGGCATAAGAAAAGATAGGATCGATGAGGTACTAGAAATCGTCAGATTAAGCTCACGGGCAAAAGATAAGGTTAAGACATATTCGTTGGGGATGAAGCAACGTCTGGGAATTGCAAACGCACTCCTGAGCAGTCCGAAGCTGATTATCCTTGATGAGCCTACCAACGGGCTTGACCCTCAGGGCATGAAGGAAGTCGAAGAAATGATCGTTCAACTTGCTTCCGAGAGGAATATAACCTTTTTTATTTCCAGCCATCTGCTGCATGAGGTGGAGCAAATCTGCAACCGGGTAGGGATTATCGAAAATGGTAAGCTACTGAGTGAAGCAAGTGTGGTCGAGTTGACACAAAAAGCACCGGGGAAATCCCTAGAAGATATCTATTTTGAGATTACCGGAAATGGCGGTGAGCTCGCTTGAAGCTTTTGCAAAACGAGCTCTTGAAGCTTTTTAAAGCTAGAAGGCTGTATGTATTTTTCTTGCTTCTTACGGCTACGACAGTTATTACGGTGTATTATTACATCAACTCAGATGCAGGTATGCAAACGGTTATAGAGACAGCAAATGCACAGTCGCTCCCGATTGTACTGAAATATTCGACAGCACAATTTTTCAGCATCTTTATGGCTATCTATATCGCAGATATTATAACGGATGAATATAAGACTGGCTCGCTAAAACTGTCTATGCTTCGGCCAATTAGTCGAGCAACGCTTCTGAAATCCAAGGTTTCTGCGATATTTGCCTTTACAGTTATTTTGACGCTTTTTTTCATTTTATCCACCTATGCCATAGGAATTGTGTCCTTCGGATGGGGAAATAGTACTGTATATAATGGAATAACTTATTCAACAATAGATGGGGTTTTGTTGACTGTAAAAGTATTCGCGGTATCAATTCTTCCTCTTATAGCTTTTGGAATGATAACCGCCTTCATTGCCGTTAGCTCGAATAGTATGACCACCACAATTGCGATTTCCATCGGTATAACGATGCTCGGGCAGTATCTAAATGCTCTGCCATCTATTAAGGTTTTTTCAGTAGTGAATCAAATGCTATTTTTCAGTGACTACTTTGTTAAGATAAATAATCCCGGTGAGATGATGCTTAGTGTAATTGTCAACCTGGTGTATATCGTAGTCTTTTATCTGCTGGCAGTAACTAAATTTAAAAAGAAAGACATTTTATGTTGACGGAGGTGAAACATATGAATAAACTAATAAATAATGAACTTTACAAAGCGTTTCGGCTCAAAAAAATTTATATAATAATGCTCGTTGCATTGGCCGTTGAAATTTCAGTTGTGCTTCAAAGCAAATTTAATGGAGCAACTTCGGGGGTATCCATAAATGGACAGAAATTTCCTTTATTACTTCTTGATAAATTTCCATATTTGTTTGTTATATTTGTTGCCGTGTTTATTGCGGATAGCTGGGTTGACGAATACAGAACCGGTACGCTCAAACTTTCACTGCTTCGTCCTGTGAATCGAATCGCATTTTTAAGCGCAAAGGTAGTGTCCCTTCTTTTCTGTTTAGGAGTTATTATAGGATTTGTGCTCACGTCCGCATATGCTATTGGTACGTTGAGCTTTGGATGGGGTGAAAACGCTGGGATTGACCTTGTATTATTGACTCTGAAGTCTGGTGCAGTGACACTACTTCCCGTATTGGGTTTTGGGCTTCTTATATCGTTTATAGCGATCCTTACTGACAACATGGGCGTGACCATCGGTGGAGCATTGGGAATTATGATTTTTTCGCAGATGCTTGAAGCTTCAGAAGCTCTTCGGGATTACTCCATAATTTACCTGATGAGGTCGTTCTACAAAAATCTCTTTGTCCAATATACTCAGGAAGCGGTTATAATGAATATAGTAGTGATTACCGTCTATATTATGATGTTTTATGTTGGGTGCGTTTTGGCGTTTTATAAAAAGGATGTGATAGCCTAATGCACCTGGAAGGGGTGATATTTCGTGCAAAATATAAAGATCATGGTAGTCGATGATGAATTGGAGCTTGCTGAGCTTATAAAAGACTATCTGGAAGAAGAAAAATACAGCGTTGTCATAAGCACTGATGGCAAGGAGGCAATCGAGCTGTTTCGATTGCATCAACCTCAATTGGTGGTATTGGACATCATGCTGCCCGGACTTGATGGCATGGAAGTCTGTCGGATGCTTCGTTCTGAATCCAATGTACCGATCATTATGCTGAGCGCAAAAAAAGCTGAGGTTGATAAAATTTTAGGATTAGGGCTTGGCGCTGACGATTATGTTGTCAAGCCTTTCAGCCCCAGAGAGGTTGTCGCGAGAGTAAAAGCCCAGCTTCGACGATTTAATATGCTCTCACCTTCGGATCATAAAGAACTTCGAAGATTCGGCGAATTGGAAATCGACATGAAAGGTTACACGGTCAAGATCAATGGAATTCAGATTGAGTTTTCGGCGAAAGAGTTTGAGGTGCTTCGCTTTTTGACCCTTCATGCCGGTCAGGTACTTACAAGAGAGCAGGTCTTTGAAAATGTGTGGGGGTATAACGATTTTGGCTACTTGAACACAGTGACGGTTCACATCAAGAAAATCCGTGAGAAAATTGAAAGCGACCTGTCGAATCCCCAATATATAAAAACAGTTTGGGGTGTCGGTTATCGGTTTGATGGAGGTAAAAATGAAGCTTGGCATTCGTAAAAAACTCATCATCGCCTTTGCTTTTATGATCTCGGTACCTGTACTCGTAGTTTTTGCCGTTGGAAGTAACATGGACACGGGCATAGGGAACGCCATCATCATAATATTCGCACAGAGCATAGCGTTTATTGTTTGTGCTTCTATCATTTCGGGCATTATTGCCCACAGTGTTCTTACACCCTTGAATGAGCTTCATAAAGCCACGAAGAGAATAATGGCTGGTGATTTGGATTTTGAAATCAAGTATAAAAAGGATAATGAGATGGGCAGGTATTGTCTGGCCTTTGACCAATTGCGTATGCAGCTGAAAGAATCACTTGAAAAACAAGATGCCCTCGAAAAGTCACGGAAAGAACTAATCGCAAGTATATCTCACGACCTGCGTACCCCGATTTCATCTATTCGCGGTTATGTCGAAGGCCTAGAGGATGGTATAGTCCACGATCGGGAGAGGTTTAATCGTTATATATCTGTAATTAAAAACAAAACCGAAAGCCTTGATAAACAGATTGAAAGTCTTTTCCAGTATTCCCAACTTGAGCTGAGCGGCGGTGCACAGGATTTGTGCAAACGAAACTCGGAAGAATTGTTCGAAGCAATACTTGAGCCATATGAATTGGAATTTGCCGACTGCAATATTCAACTTGAAATTGTGCGTCCATTCCCAAAGGTTGATATACTTGCAAATGAAAACGGTATATTACATGTGTTTGACAACCTGATTTCAAATGCAAAACGTTATGTTGGGGAAAATGGCATCATTACCATCCAAGCAAACCTCGATGACAGGTGTCTGACAATTTCGGTGTCGGATAACGGTTCTGGCATAGCACCGGAGGACTTGCCACGTGTCTTTGATCATTTTTATCGTGCCGAAAAATCACGCTCACGCAATTATGGCGGTGCGGGACTTGGGCTTGCCATATGCAAAAGAGTTATCGAAGATCATGGAGGCGAGATATGGGTTAGAAGCATTTCCAATACTATAACAACATTCAGTTTTACTATACCGATTGTTCAATAAGAAATACAATGCAAATGTTGTCATTAGGTAGGAGGATGAGAGGCTCTGTTTTGCTTTTAAAGAAGTATAGCCTCTTTTTTATAGCCTAGTACAGCGCAAAGAAAAAGGAGGGAAATGAAATCAATAATTAAAACTGAAAACAAAAAACTTGGATAAGCGTTTTCATTTTGATAACAGTAGGTCCACATTATTTTGTGTGACTAGACTGTCTGATACTTTATCTATGACACCCCGTGGGGTAAGTTTCACCAAATAGTACATAAACCCAGAATGTTTTGTTAAATTGTATAAGAGTAATGTGATACCGCATGTGGAGACGATTGTTAGGATAGTAAAAAAATAGGATGATAGCAAAGGCCTTGAAGGTTTATTAATGTAAATTAAAGTGTATTTTATGCTCCCTCAGACTGATTTAAATGTACCCTTTGCCAAGGACAATTTTGAAAGTCCCTATGAAACTTCAATAAGATGATTTCTGTATTATATATATAGAAGTCATCTTTATTAAGTTTCATTGATATATAAAATTATTACAGCAGATTATATATTGCTTTATTTCATTTCTAAATCTTCTAGAGTGCTACATTGTATGATGTGTGCAGGCCATTGCTTATGGGTAGAATAGGTGTAATCTCTCTTGAAACCCTTCTGAAACTTCTTCTGGCATTTCTCTGACCTTGATATTATCACCCAGGAAAAGTAACCAATTCGTCATTTCGGTCAATTCTTCGTAACTTTTAACATTGATATAAGTCTTTAGAATGGCCGTGGTTTGGTAAGGATTCGTATATGAAATTGAAACTTTTAATGGATGGTATTTTTTGAACTGGGCGATCGCTTTTTGACCAAGTTCAAGAACAAGGTTGATTTCTTCTTTCTGCTTATTTAGTTTTTCTAAAATCTTATTCCTACTTAATCTCTCTTTATCCTCGCAGGGTTTGACATCGCAGAGATGATCCACAGGAAAAATCTGCTTCTTTTCTTCCTTAAAGTCAAAGGCGTCAATTAACCAAAGGCCATTTTCATGGTAAAGGTGCAGGAGATAAATTGAATAAGACTTTACTACCTCTGCTTCTTCGATGGAAATCGATAAATATCTATCCAAAAGAAGAATTTGAATGAGTTTTTCCAATATGGGATGAGGAAGATCAGAAAGATTAAGTATATCAGGATTATAGGGATTGGTCCCTTCAAAAAGCAAGACTTGATTAAGAAGAACCAGGTCATCTTGCTGGTTTTCAGAGATGAGTCCCAATAATTTTTCAGCTAAAGACTGACGACTCTTTAGGTAAGGAAGTTGTTGATTTCTTGTGGCCATAAAGGCAATAAAAAGAGCTTTGACCTCATTATCGGTAAAGCGAACAACGGGCAGGACAGAGTTTTGCATGACAAAATACCCCCCATCTCTTCCAGCTTCAGCCACAAGCGGCATACCCATTGCTTCAATATCTCTGATATCTCTGATAGCCGTTGAACGAGAGATATTAAATTCCTGCATGAGTTCAGAAATTGTAAAGTGGGCTCGATTGTTGATATATCTCATGATTGTATTAATTCGCTCAACTTTTTTCATAGGGCCTCCTAAATAGTATCATTATTTGACATGATTTATGGGTATTATAAACCTATCAAGTGAAAACGACAAGTCATTTGAATAATTTTATAAAAGGAAGGTATTAGATATGACTAATTACACTATAGAAGAAAAAGACAATTTCACCGTTATAGGTTTTGGTACTGAGCTTAAGAGCCATTACACAGACTCTGCTGGCATAAATAAGGAAAAATCAGACTTTTGGCAGGCTGTAAACCAAGATGGAAGACTTGATGCTTTGAAAGCCTTAGCAGCAAATGATTATATTTTTACCGTGAACGAAGCGGTAAATAATAAGATGATGCATTATGCTGGCGTCATATCAGAGGAATCAGCACCAGAAGAAACCAGGGTTATCCAATTTCCTAAGGGAAAATATCTAGTTGTTAGGGGGGAAGGGAAAACTGCTGAGGAATTGAATACTAAGCTTACCCGAATGGCCTTTGGTCAGGCGTTGAATGAAGAAAATAATTATGCCTATGTTGGTGGGCCAAATGCAGCGGTTCAGATGGAGCAGCGAAATGGCTTAGTTTTCGGTGAAATGTGGATTCCTGTTGTTAAGATATAGAGAAACAAGAGAGGGGTGTTCATAAATGATCAATAAAAAAGAGTTGTCACCAGAACAATATGAAGAACTAATTAAAATATTGAAAGACCGTTTTAAGAAAAATACAAGCCGCCATGAAGGACTTGAATGGGAAAAAGTAAATGCAAAACTAGAAGCTAATACTGAAAAACTTTGGTCACTCAATGAAATGGAAGTAACTGGAGGTGAGCCGGATGTCGTTGGTTATGATGAAACGACGGGTGAATACATTTTTTATGATTGTTCAGCAGAAAGCCCTAAAGGCCGCAGAAGTATTTGTTACGACCATGAAGCGCTGGAGTCAAGGAAACAACATAAACCGGAAAATAGCGCCATTAATATGGCAGGGGTCATGGGTATTGAAATTCTAACAGAAGAACAATACCGGGAGCTGCAGAAACTTGGGAAGTTCGATACCAAGACATCGAGCTGGCTGAAAACAACTGCTAATATTAGAAAACTCGGTGGAGCCATCTTTGGGGATTGCCGCTACGACACTGTCTTTGTGTATCACAATGGTGCAGACTCCTACTATTCTGCCAGGGGATTCCGTGGTTCACTAAGGGTCTAAATTTTGCACGAACAACGAAGTGAGGTTCACTAATTTTCCGAAAATTGTTAAAATAGAACTCAAAATGGGGGCTTTCAATAGCCTCCTTCTTTTATGTCCTAGACTGAATATTATTATTAAATTTCAAGGATAAAGAAGTTACATTTTTATTTTACATCAAGGATAAAGAATGAAGTTGACATTTACGTAATGGCATAGGATATACTGATAGTTGATTAATTTTACTAAAGGAGGTTGGTAATATTAATAAATGGAAAGAGCAGATAAGAAATGAACTGAGACTTTTAGAGATAATAAACTGATGAAGAAAGAAGAATATTAGTATTCATGATTATCAGATAAGGAGGAGTATAAGAGATGGATAATGAAAAATGTGACTTGATTCATCCTAACGGTGTTAAAGAAAAGAAATTAGAAGTGGTTGATGGGTACACAATTAAATACCATGCGAATGGAGCAACCATTTGGTCTAAAGGCAAGATGGTAAATGGGCAGCCCGAAGGTTATTGGGAATGGTATCGACCAGATGGCACGATTAAACGTTCAGGATATTTTGAAAAGGGAGAGCCAATAGGTGAGTGGATTACATACGACGACAAAGGAACAAAGCATAAGGCAACTAAACGGGGGAAAAAAGAACTGTAGAGAGAATAAGCTCAAATAAATGACAGAAATAAACAGTAGATATGTTTTAAGATAAAATTGGAAAATTCTCTATCTCCCAATTACTGCGGGGATAGGGGATTTTTATATTTGATAGGATTTCTAATGGAAAGTATATAAAAAACAGTTTAGAAACGAAACAATATATACAGGTGATATGTGTTAAACAAATTTCTAAACAATTATATTTAATAAAAAATCATATTGACACTATCACTACTACGTGTTACTATATAGTGGTAGTAAGTAATACAGAATATCGGTAATACTATATAGCAGAGAGGTAATTAAATTGGAAAACATAACAGAAATGTTAAAGGGTGTACTGGAAGGCTGTGTCCTTGAAATCATCAGCCACGAGGAAATCTACGGTTACGAGATCACAAGACGGCTGAATGCCCTCGGATTTTCGGACGTTGTAGATGGCACAGTTTATACCATTTTGGTGAGACTTGAGAAAAACAAGCTGGTGGAAATTACGAAAAAGCCATCCGACATGGGACCTCCGCGAAAGTTTTTTACGCTCAATGACATGGGGCGTGAGGAGCTCAGGAGGTTCTGGGAAAGATGGGAATTCGTATCATCAAAAATTAGTGAGTTAAAGGAGAAGAAATAATGAATTTTTGGGAAAAAATCACTGGAAGCGACATGACTAAAGAATATAAAACTTTTCAATCGCGCGCCAAAAAGCTGCCGGCTGATTATCAAGAGGCATGGGAAAAAATCAAAGAAAATCTTTGGCCGCACTCAGATTTAACCGGCCGCAACCTAATGCCAATTCTTGACGGTGTGCTTGGCTTACTTGAAGAAACGTCGGCTGACGGTCAGGATATCCAAGAGGTTCTAGGTGATGATATCAAAGGCTTCTGCTTAGCACTGTTGGGTGAAGAAGGCGCAAATTCTTATCGCGACAAGTGGCGCAAACAGCTAAACAATAGTATCGCTAAGAAATTAGGTAAATAGGAACATGAGGATTGCAAGGAGGATAATATGAGAATACAAGATATAATAGAAGGCAAAAAAGAGTGGCGAGCGCACATGGCCCGTGTCAAAGGGCTTCCGAAAGATTATCAGATTGTTTATAAAGAGATTCAAAAATATCTCTATAAGGTTGGCCCTGTTGAGCTAACAGACGGGATAGATCTACTCTCAGGAATTATAGATCTTTTTGAAGAGGGCGCGGCCTTAGGAAAAGGAGTACTAGAAGTGACAGGCGCTGACGTAGCAGATTTTTGCGACGATTTAATCAAAGATTCAAAAACTTACGCTGACATCTATCAAGAATCTGTTAACCAAGAAGTTAACAAGGCTATGAAAAAGGCTACAGATAAAACTAAGTAAAAATGATAGTGGTCAACAAAAACATGAAGTAAGGGGGTGGCAGAGTGTGTAACTACGAATGGATATTATGTCCGGTCTGCAGAGGAAGAACAAAGGTCAAGATAGGTGGTGATACGGTACTTGAAAACTTCCCGCTATTTTGTCCCAGGTGTAAACAGGAAACTATAATCAATGCAAAACAAATGAATATATCAGTTATCAAAGAGCCAGACGCTATGACGCAGAGCCGATAACCGTGAGTGAAATCACAGTTGTCGGCTCTTTTTTTATGAAACTTAATTATAATTATAGGAGGAAAAGAAAATGAAAAGAAATATCATACAAGTAAAAGGGATAAAGAAAGCCTACAGAAATGTAGAAGTGCTCAAAGGAGTAGATTTTGAAGTAGAGCAGGGAGGTATCTTTGCATTACTAGGTTCCAATGGGGCAGGAAAAACAACGATGATTAAAATCATGGTCACTTTACTTAAAGCAGATGCTGGAAATGTTGAGATCAATGGTTTTGATATTGAAAAAAATCCAAGGGACATTAGAGGCTCTATTAGTCTTACTGGTCAATTTGCTGCTATTGATGAAATTTTGACTGGACGTGAAAATCTTCAAATGATTGCAAAACTTAGACATCTTAAAAATCCAAATCAAGTGGCAGATGAATTAATTAATCGTTTTGGCATGTCAGAGGCTGCAAACCGCAGAGTAGGTACTTACTCTGGAGGTATGAAAAGAAGAATTGATATAGCAATGAGTTTAGTTGGAAACCCAAAGATTATCTTCCTGGATGAGCCAACAACAGGTCTAGATCCGGAAGCACGCTTAGAAGTTTGGAAAATAGTAAAAGAGTTATCAGCTTCAGGAACTACAGTATTCTTAACTACACAATATTTAGAAGAAGCAGAACAACTTGCAGATAAAATTGCTATTCTTAATGGTGGAAAAATCATTGCCATTGATACACTGGAAGGATTGAAAAAGTTATTTCCGCCTGCAAAAGTTGAATATGTTGAAAAACAACCTACATTAGAAGAGATATTCCTAACAATCATTGGGAAAAAGGAGGTTAAAGGCCTAAATGACCTTTAACGAGTAATTATCGAGCGGAAGCGAGAGTCTTTAATTGCTCAGTGTTTCCGACTAAAAGGAGGAAAAATTAGATGGAATCTACAAATAAATATTTTTTAAAAGATATGGGTGTTATGTTTGGACGTTCTATGCGTCATATTTCTAGAAGTATGGATACAATTATTACAGTTTGTATTACACCAATTGCCATGATGTTATTATTTGTTTATGTATTTGGCGGTGCAATTGAAACAGGTGCGGGAAGTTATGTTAATTACCTATTGCCAGGTATAATGTTAATGGCTATTGGCAGCGGGATTGCATATGTAGCTTACCGTTTGTTTATAGATAAATCACGTGGTATCTTTGAGCGTTTTCACTCAATGCCTATCGCTCGTTCTTCAGTATTATGGGGACATGTATTAACCTCATTAATTTCAAATGGAATTTCTGTAGTAGTGATTATACTCGTTGCATTGTTAATGGGCTTCCGTTCTTCAGCAGGAATCCTTGAGTGGCTCGCGGTATTTGGAATTCTCGGAATCTTTACACTTGCTTTAACTTGGATTGCGGTAATTGCGGGACTTGCTGCTAAAACACCAGATGGCGCAGGGGCATTCTCTTATCCAATAATCTTTTTACCATTTATAAGTTCTGCCTTTGTACCAACAGCTACTATGCCAAAAGCAGTACGTGCCTTTGCAGAAAATCAGCCTGTAACCCCTATTGTAGAAGCTATTCGAAATTTATTAGCAAATCAACCAGTAGGAAATGAAATATGGGTTGCTATTGTTTGGTGTATAGCAATAACATTTGTTGCTTATATCTTTGCAATGAGGAACTATAAAAAAATATAACTATCCTTACTCAAAGCATAGATACTCAATCATAGGGATAGACTTAATTAAAATGCTACTATATCAATAAAATTAAGTATACTTTTTTGCTAAATGCTGTTATAATATAAATAAGAAGTATTTGGTGCAAGTGCCATCAGATACTTCTTTTGCTTTTTGTCTTTAGAATTAACTTTATTTACCGAAAAAGTGCTAATCTTTACGAGATAGAGCATTTTTTTTTTTACTTTAAATTTGTATTTGATATATTTTAAGACTTAGGAGGAGATAAAAATGTTATTAATCAAAAATGGAACAATTCTTACTATGGCTGGTGAATCAATTGAATATGGACAAGTACTGGTTAATGAAGGAAAAATCATTGCAGTAGGCAGGGATATTTCAATTCCTGATAATTGTGAGATTATTGATGTTAATGGTGGGTTTGTCATGCCTGGTATTATTGATGCTCATTGTCATATAGGCATGTGTGAGGATGGTGTTGGTTTTGAAGGAGATGATATTAATGAAGGCACTGATCCAGCAACTCCCCATCTTAGAGCTATCGATGCAATTAATCCAATGGACAGAGCCTTTATTGAAGCATATGAAAATGGTGTTACATGTGTGTGTACAGGTCCCGGGAGTTCAAATGTTATAGCTGGGCAATTTGCTACTATTAAAACTAAAGGGAAAAGAATAGATAATATGATCATTCAGAAGACTGCTGCTATGAAGGTTGCCTTTGGTGAGAATCCGAAAAAGCGATATAGTGCAAAAAATCAATCGCCTTCAACTAGAATGGCCACCGCTGCTATATTAAGAGAGTATCTTCTTAAAACAAAAGCTTATATGGAGAACAAAGGAAAAAGCTCAAGTTTTGATATGAAGCTTGAAAGCTTGGTACCAGTTGTTAAGGGTGAACTAAATGTAAAAGCTCATGTTCATAGAGCTGATGATATTTTTACTGCTATTCGTATCGCTAAGGAGTTTGGACTTAAGATGACCTTAGAGCACTGTACAGAGGGCCATTTAATTGCAGATGAACTTGTAAAAGAAGGGTTTTATGCAATAGTAGGACCATCTATTGGGCCAAGGGGTAAGGTTGAGCTAAAAGAGCTCAATTTTGAAACTCCAGCTGCATTGCATAAAGCCGGCATAAAAATAGCATTAATGACAGACCACCCGGTAGTACCAGTGCATTATCTTCCAATGTGTGCTGCACTAGCTGTAAGGTCAGGTTTAGATGAAGAAACTGCACTTAAGGCGATAACTATAAATCCTGCAGAAATACTTGGAATTTCTGATAAGGTAGGTTCGCTGCAGGTAGATAAAGATGCAGACATTGTAGTATTTGACAAGCATCCTTTTGATATTCAAGCTAAAACCACTCTTGTACTAATTGATGGAGAAATTGTTTTTGAAAGGTCATAACATTAGCGAATGAAGCTGAAATTATATAGATTCATTAGCTATTAACTTTATTGAATTAAATTTGCAGAAAATATATTATTGAAAATGTTTTATTAAATTTCATTTTTATATTTTCTGAGTCTAGTTGCTTGAGGAAATTGTAGATATAAAATAAGATTAGGGCTTTCAAAGTTATTAAAAAGCTAAGACTACTATACTTAAAATATGTATCCTAGTCTTAGCTTTAAAAACTTACTTCTCAATATAACAAACTTATAACTATTTGAATTAGCTTCAATTGAAATAGTTATTTATAAACCGTTACAGACATCGTTTTAAAAATAACGTATAGTTCAGTCCCTTTTGAGATATCCATTTCTATTAAAGATTTCATAGTTATTAGTGCTTTGATGGTAATTCCAATATCAACTGATACAAGCACTCTAGAGTCCTCATTGATAGTGTCAATAACTTTCCCTTTATGAATATTTCTAGCGCTGCTTATAAATGTTCCCTTGCTCAATATTATATTTTCAGGGCGAATAGAAATTTTCACCTTTCCTTCTAGAGGGGTATCAACATAAATCTTTACTGGTCCAATATTTGCAAAGGTTTCAGCATTTTCTTGAACCAAGGTTGCTTCATAAATATTAGTATACCCTTTTGTCTGTAAAAGATAAATTTCAAACTGAGCTTGAGATATCCGTATATGTCTTCCAATTCGGTGAGCCTCAAGCTCTCCTCTTTTAATCATTTCATATACAGTTCCTTTTGTTATCCTAAGTTTTTGTGCAATCTCTTCTGGTGTAGATAATATATCTTCGGTCAATAGATTCACCTACTTTGGTATTTAATTTCTTATATTATAATATTTTACCACAAAATACTATGTAGCTTAAAGACATGAATTTACATTATAAATTTAAGGTGATATAATATGTTTAATTAGTTTGAGTTGTGTTTAGTTTGGTTTAATTAGTTTTAGAATTTGAATTTATGCTGTATTTATACTGAAAGGGATAAAAAATGAAGAAAGTAATCGCTATGGTAATGACCAGCTTTTGGTTAACATTTTTTTTAATAGGTTGTAGCAATAACAAGGAAACAGAAGAATCTACAATAACTTTTGCTGCAGCAGCAAGCTTGAAAAATTGTATGGATGATAAATTGATTCCAATGTTTAAACAACAATACTCTGATATTAAGATTCAAACAACCTACGATAGTTCAGGAAAATTACAAACACAAATTGAAGAAGGTGCACCTATAGATATTTTTATGTCGGCAGCTATGAAGCAAATGACAGCATTAGATGAGAAAGGCTTAATTGTTAAGGATTCTATAGTTCAGCTTTTAGAAAATAAAATTGTACTTATTGTTTCACAAAAAAACACCAAAGGCATAAGTGCTTTTGAAGATATTTTAAAGGCTGATAAAATTGCTATTGGAGATCCTTCAAGTGTACCAGTTGGACAGTATGCCAAAGAAACATTAACTAATATAAAGATTTGGAACGAAGTAATTGCAAAGGCAAGCCTTGGAACAAATGTTACGGAAGTGCTAAATTGGGTCGCAGAAGGCAGCGCTGATGCGGGTATTGTATATTCAACTGACGCTGTTTCAAATAAAAAGGTGAAAACCGTGGCAGAAGCCCCAGAGGGAAGTGTCTCTAAAGTGATTTATCCATTAGGCATTGTTAAAGCAACTAGGAACGAAGTTGCAGCAAAGAAATTTGTAGAATTTTTGAAAACTGATGAAGCTAATAAGGTGTTTGAATCATATGGATTTAAGAAAAATAAATAGGAGATTATAATATGCAGATGTCGCCAATAATAATATCAATTAAAACAGCATCTGCAGCTATAGCCTTAACATTTTTGTTAGGGCTTTTTGCTGCAAGATGGATTGTGAAAATGAAATCAGAAAAAATAAAGATGATTTTAGATGGAATATTAACTTTACCTTTAGTTTTACCTCCAACAGTTATGGGGTTTCTACTTCTTATTGTCTTTGGAGTAAATAGACCTATTGGCAAGTTATTGCTGAAATTTTTGGGTGTAAAAATAGTTTTTTCCTGGACAGCCACTGTAATAGCTGCTGTAGTAATTTCATTTCCTCTTATGTATCGCTCCGCAAGAAGTGCATTTGAACAAATAGACCAAAATTTAATTATGGCAGCAAGGACACTTGGAATGTCAGAGAGAACAATTTTCTGGAAAGTAATAATGCCGCTTGCTTTGCCAGGTGTTGCTGGAGGGGGTATATTGGCATTTGCCAGGGGACTTGGTGAGTTTGGTGCCACAGCCATGATTGCAGGAAATATAGAAAATAAGACAAGGACACTTCCGTTGGCAATTTATGCAGAAGTTGCTGCAGGTAATATGAAGAGTGCTTCTTACTATGTAATAATTGTTTTGTTAATATCTTTTGTGGTTGTTGTTCTTACAAACTATTTTTCTTTGAAAGAAAGAAAATACTTTAAATAAGGGAGAAATTTATGAGTTTAGTAGTTGATATAAAGAAAAAACTGAAAGGTTTTTCTCTTGAAGTTGCTTTTGAAACAGATGAAGACTATGTTGGTATTTTAGGTGCTTCAGGTAGTGGAAAAAGCATGACGCTAAAATGTATAGCCGGAATTGAGACCCCTGATGAAGGGCGCATAATCCTTAATGGAAAAGTTTTATTTGATTCTGAGAAAAAAATAAATCTTAAACCACAAGACAGGAATGCTGGCTATTTATTTCAAAACTATGCACTGTTCCCACATATGACAGTGCAGGAAAATATTGGAATTGGCTTGAAGCTTTCAAAAAAAGAAAAAGAACAAAAAATTAATAAACTATTAGAAATATTTCATTTACAAGGACTAGAAAAGAAATATCCAAATCAAATTTCAGGTGGTCAGCAGCAGAGAGTAGCATTAGCAAGGTGCATGGTATATAAGCCAGACATATTAATGCTGGATGAACCATTTTCAGCATTGGATTCACATTTAAAAGAGCAACTTCAAAGTGGAGTTCTTGAATTATTGAAATTATATCATGGAGAAGTTTTGATGGTTTCACACAGCATGGATGAGATATACAGGTTCTGCAAAAAAATTATTATTGTTGATAAAGGAAGATCTGTTTTATTTGGGAACACTAAAGAAATTTTTGAACAGCCCCAATTGCATACTGCAGCAAGATTGACCGGATGCAAGAATATTTCAAGATGTAAGGTTTTGTCTTCACATCATGTTCATGCTGTTGACTGGAATATTACTTTAGAAACAGAAAAAACAGTATTAGAAAAGATTAAATATATTGGCATCAGGGAATATGATTTTCAAATTATTAATTCTGCTAAGGCAAAAGAACAAAAAAATGTAATTGAATGCAGAATTAATAAGAAAGTTGAAGATGTGGTTGAATATAATGTTTTCTTTGAGAACAACGAAAGTAAAAAAGAAAATGGAAATGCAAGTATATTGTATAAAATTAATAAAGATAAATGGGATAATAGAGAAGAAAAAGAAATACTGTATTTAAAAGTTCCTCAAGATGCCATTTTATTATTAGAATAATCTTTAGAATCAGCCTTAGTATTGTTTTAATACTAAGGCAATCCTATAGGCATATTAACTTAGCTCTAATAGAGAAGCAGCTTATTTGATATTATGGACATTGCAGTTCTAACTTTCGTCTGAGTCATCAGCATCAGAATTTTGTTTATTGTCGGAATCATCAGCATCAGAATTTTGCTTTTCTTTAGAATCATCAGTATCAGGGTTTTGGTTATCGTCGGAATCATTATCGTCAGAACTCTTGCTATCATCAGAGTCGTCAATATCAGCATTCAAATTATCATCAGAGGCATCATTGTCATCTTGGTTGTAAATTCTATCCCGTTTTTCCTCTAGTACTTCACGTACGTTTTCATCTGTCATCAAATCAGGTCGTTTTTTAAGAAGATCCAGTATCTGTTTCAAGTCCATCTCGTCCAAAACATCTTCAAGCTCATTGTTTAAGATTTCCATACTGGCAAGATAGAGGCCAATGCTCATTTGACGCTGGTTAGACACGATGATATCATTCAGAACTCCTTTAACATAAATGGCCTTTTCATGTGGAAATACATTATCTAAATAATCTTTGATATATTCCTCAGTAACAGAATGGGAATTCTGCTGCAGGGCATAGCCTATAAGTAAAGGCTCGCTGTCTTTTCCAAATAAGGATATAAGCTCAGGCTTAATATCTATCAGCTTTTGTCCAATCATTTTTTTTAGTTCTTTTTCAGGTACAGTGTTACCATAGGAAACTGCGCTAATAACTTTATAATCCTTGTTAAGTTTTAATTGTATATCAGAAGCAGCATCAATAGAAATAGCAGCACAAGCCTTTGTGTTTAATTGCGGAAATGCCAGTATAATTGAAAAACACAGAATAATAGCAACCGCAATACTACTCGCTTTAAGGAAGGTTTTTCGCCTTACCGTTGGAAATGGAATAATAATGCTAGCTTTGTTTTCATTGTGATAAAGGTCTTCATCCAAGATATAGATTCTGTCGCCAACTTTGACATTGTCTTTTTTCATAATCCTAATGATGACACCTTCGTCAGTCATAGCAAGACAATATTTAGATTTAATTTCCAGAACTATTACTTTACTATACATGAAAACACCTCGATCCTTTAATCCAATAGATTAAATTAGTGAATCGTTTTACAAATATAATCATTACGGACAGAATAAACCATTTACTGCGTTTAACTATCTTTTCTGTAAGATTGTTCAGGAGAGCAACTTCTCGAACTGGAAGTCTTCTCTTTTGGTAGGTTCTATCTACGATTAGAGTATTTTCACTGGCCTTTTCTGCTGCTTTAATTGCGGTATTACGTGTATCTTTATGTTTAGGTGCATCGTCAGCAAGGGATTCAAAGGTTAAACCGAATAATTCAAGCTCTTTGCTGAATAAACTTATCTCCTGAGGCAGGTCATCCCACTCATTTTGATGTTCTGAGCATGGATCAGGTATATCGTGTCCAGCTGATATAAGCTCTTCCAGAGAAATTTCATTTTTTATCTTATTTTTATGCTCTAGAAATGTCTTAACTCTACTTTCAATTACAAGTGCTGCAAAAGAAAGGAAATTACCACGTCCTTTGTCGTACCGTTCTACTGACTCTGCAAATGCACATAATGCGATACTGAATTCATCATCATTTTCTATAGACACATATCTTCCTGTTAAATTGGTTACTGTGCGTATAATAAATGCAATATGCTGCTTAATCAATTGTTCTAAATTATCTACATGAATTTTTTCATCTGAAATCAATAATATCACCTTCTTTTTACCTTCATATAGAGAGCCGTCAGATAGATGTTATAATTATATCAGGGGGAATTAAAGGCAACAAGTGGAAGATAATTACCCATTTGCTGCTAATAGATTTACACTATCAATTCCACCTAATTCAAAAAGCTCACCTATCATATTGTTACTTTCTCTCTCGGGCAGATGCATCTCATATACTAGTTCGAAGGAATCGGCTAGAATATTTTTGGCTTTTACAGTATTGTTTCCAGGAACTTGATTCACCACATGTTGAATTTTATTGATATTTGTATTGCTGCCTCTAATAACAAGCATCATAACTGCGGTATTTATACTTTTTTTTCTAGTAACCAGCATGAATATAGCCAAAATGATACTACCAATGGCCCCTATTAAATAACTGTTGGTTCCAGCAGCAATACCAATACACATACTCCAAAAGATAAATCCAATATCACGAGGATCTTTAATGTTGGTACGAAATCGAACAATAGAAAGAGATCCAAGCATTCCAAGGGAAAGTGCCAGGTTCGATTGTATGAGATCCATAAACACTGTGGAGATAAAGGCCAGCATTACAAGAGTAATGGCAAATTTCGGCTGATAAGTATTTTTAGTATTGGCAAAACGATAGGTGCCCCATAATACTGCCGAGAGTAGGAGCGCAGTTGCCAGAGTTATCATGATTGTGGTTATATTCGATTTAGTGGTAGCGAGGTTTAACAGGGTATACATCTTTTCTTCAAATAGATTCATAAATATTTCCTCCATCTTAATTGGAATTTTTATTTATACTAATTTTTGTACCTTCTTAAGCAACTTTAGTTTGGGGTGCCAAAACATTTACACTGTTTATGCCGTGCATGTTGTTCAATGCAAGAAGAAGCTTTTCTCCTTCATGAGGTGGAAGTTTTAATTTATATACTAACTCAAAGGAATCAGTAAACAGGTTTTTTGCTTGAATAGAGCTATTAGGTATTTGGTAGAAAATTTTCTGCACATTTGTAACCTGATCTTTACTTCCACGTACAACCATAGTAAGAACATCTTTTCTTTTAATGCTTTTGCTAAAGATTACCATAAGCATACTAAGAATCAGTGTGCTCATTAATCCTACGGCAAACTCCCCTACAGCAGAGGAAATTCCTATAGAAAGGGACCAGAAAACAAAACCGATATCTCTTGGATCTTTTGTGTTTGCACGTACTCGACAGATAGAAAGTGAGCCAAATACACCTAGAGAAAGTAATGGATAGTTCTGTACAAGTGATAACAGAACAGTGGATATAAATGATAACATCATTAAGGTGATGTTGAATTTTCTGTTATATGATAAGGGGTCTTGGCTAAGTTTATAGGTTATAAGCATAATAGATACTAGAATAATTGTAAATATCAGGCTAATTAGCAGATTAACTTGAGTTTTAATAAATGGTTCTCCGAGATTAATATTATTAAATAGATTGATTAAATTGCTCATATTAATATCCTCACTTATATTAGTAGTAATATTGTTCTAAAATACTGCGAGAGGTTCCAAATTTGCTAGGTGGAGATTGGAACAGGTCACAGTTTGCCAGTACGTCCTGGATTTGCTTAAATAGAAAGCGGTCGTACTTGATTTCAAGAATAGTTTGATCTTTTGGCATAGCAGTTTTAAAATTTAGATTTTTACTAAACAGGTCATAACAAAAATCACAGTATCGTAAATTGTTATCCATAGTTATACGAGTATTAAAATGTGGATGGGTGTAAGCTCTGCGGTCATATTCAACTAATGAAACCGGACGATAGAGACGCGTTGTCATCAGATCATAGGCATACCGAGCAGTGTGATTGTCATAAGCTAAAAGTACGCTATAATTTTTTTTAAGTAGCTGCTGGGCATCGCTCCTAGATATGACTAAGCTTTCTTTTATTTCTCTGCCAAAGCTTTTTAGTTTTAGTTCAAATTTAGCTTTCTCATCGTTTGGGTGATACACGCGTACACGAATCCGTTTCTTTTCATCTGCGTGTTCCTTCTTATCGTGATAGTCGTCATTAGTAATACTGTCAAAGTACACACTGCGAACTGTATAACCGTTATAGCCGCCGTAAGCATCCGGTGTTAAAATTTGATTCAATGCGTCGAGAAGATAAATTCTATCAGGCAAGGAAATTAAGTATTTTAATTCCTTTCTCGCTACAGCTAATTTCGTGATTGTTTTTGTCTGTAATGTCATAGTTTTCCTCCTCCTTCCTTAATATTAATACAAACAAAAATTCATATTTGGGTACCTTTTTACAAATATCTGAAATATTTTTTTCTCAATATCGGAGCATAGTTTAGTAAAAAGAAAAATTTATGAAAGATTGAATTAGCCTCAGGAAATGGTGAGAAACCAAAATATATTCAACTGAGAGTACGTTGCAGACTTTATTCAAAAACGATAGATAGAACTTGTAGTTAAGACCGTATGCCGCATAAACACTACATATTCTTATATTTAATTAATAACTAATAGGGCTTTTGATGAGTACTTTAATGAAATCTGGGAACAAATATCCCCTATTAACAGAGAAAAAAATGATGTTATTACATGGATAGAAAGACAGATAAATATTCTTGAAAATAGGCTGCAATAAAATTAATCAATTAAACATATTTTTCGCACGCATAGTTAACTATTAGTTTTACTTGTGAAAAAATGCTTCTTGTAAACAAAACAGAGTTATGATAATATTATTCGTTGTTTTAGAAAGGGTGAGAAAAATATATGTTGAAGAAAATTTTATCAAATACAGCTCTGTTTGGGATAATTATAATATTTGTAAAAGTGTTTGAAGTTATATTTGGATCAAAAAACAGCTTAGTTGGAGTTACAATAATAATAGCCACATTAGTTTTGATGCAAGAAGATCTAACTGAAAAATTAATTGAAAATTTCATAAAGATAATCTCAATAAATTTAGTTTTAGGAATATTTGCTCATATCTCTAGTTACAACATGTGGGAAGGATTAATACTTAATTTTGTTGCTTTAGCAGCAATTGGGTACTTATTGAGTTTAAACTTGAATAAAGTGATGATAGTACCTTTTGGACTACAATATTTATTTATGCTTTATACTCCGGTTACTGGAGGTGATTTTGCTAAAAGGCTATTAGGTTTAAGCTTTGGTGCATTATTAATTATGGTTGTTCAACTTTTTATTCATAAAAAAAATAATAATATAAGAGTTGAAGAAAGTAATTTGATTGAATGCGATAAAAGACAAGTTATATATAGATGTGCAGAACTGTTTAAAAAAGATATAATTAATACTGTAAGAGGAGCATACGCTTTTAGAATAGGACTGATAACAGCATTAGCAGCCTTTACAGTAGAGTTTTTTCACTTACAGCAAGGAAGATGGATAGTATACACAATCTTCTCATTAACTGAGTTATATTCTGAGAATTGCAAACGAAGGTCTAAACAAAGATTACAGGGAACAATAATTGGTGTATTTATTATAATAGCTTTATTTATGTTTATTAAAAACAATACAATTAGAAGTTTAATAGTTCTAATTGGAGGCTATTTAGATAGCTATACTACTAATTATAGAGATAAAATGATTTGTGTTACAATGTCCGTTGTTGCGTCAGTTTCATTAATCAATGGTACTTTTATAACAGCTTTTGAGAGAGTTGGCTATGTATTTATAGGAATATTATTTGCTGTAATAGCAGATAAATTAATTTTCACGAAGAAATTAGCAGAGTTTGATCTAGCTGCATAGCTTATAAAACAAAATATTATTTTAACAATTTTAATGAAATTGAAAAGCAGCCAGTCAAGGAGTATTTTAAAAAGATTGTTCCTTGGTTGGCTGTTATAATATAAAGAATAAGATTATATTTCTTTTAATAGTACTTCATCAATGCTTAATCTTGGTCTTTGTGCTGGAGCTTGATCGGGATACCCAACAGGTAATAGTGCAACCACATCATATCTTTCGTCTAGATTTATCAGTTCTTTTACCTTGGACTTGTCAAACATCATTACCCAACAGCTTCCAAGTCCCAAATCTACAGCCCTTAAAGTAATATGATCTATGGCTATGGCAGCATTTAAACTTAAGTATGCTTTTAAAGCACCTTCATCCATAGCTTTTTTTCTATTGTTATAGGCTTCTGAGTCAGCAGCATTACTATTATTTAACGGAGTATCAACAAAAGCATTTGCTTCTCGTAATTCTCTTGTTCTGACTTCTGCTGTAGCCACAACACCATTATCTACACAAACTGCAATTACAGCAGGTGCTTGTGCCACGAAAGGCAGTGGTGAACATTCTTTTAATTTTGCTCTTGCTTCTTCAGATTTAATTACTACATAGCGTGTAGGTTGAAGATTAGAGCCAGAAGGCGCTATTCTTCCTGCTTCAATTAGTTTATCAATATAGCTTTCTGGTATTGGCTCTGATTTAAACTTTCTGATACTTCTTCTTGATTTAATTGCTTCTAGTAATTCCATATAAAACATCTCCTTTTATTACAAATAGTTGTTTAGGTAGCTATTTAATAAGCTGCAGCAACTTTATTTATTTTACATACTGATTATAAATCTATATAATTAGATTTAGTAGTATGCACTTTTATGTAAGATACTATACAAAAGGAGAGTAATGTTAAATTGGAGAATATGAATAAGGAAAAGTATAAATGTCCTCTTGAATATACACAAAAAGTTGTAGGCGGCAAGTGGAAACCAGTTATACTTTGGTATTTATCAACTGAAGGAACCAAAAGATATGGGGAACTTAAAAGGTATTTAACGAACATATCACACAAAATGTTATCCCAGCAGCTAAAAGAACTAGAAATGGATAAGTTGATTCATAGGAAGGAATATCAGCAGATTCCGCCGAAGGTAGAGTATTCAATATCTGAGAGGGGGAAAACACTACTTCCAATATTAAAGATGATGCACGATTGGGGAGTAGAAAATACGAATATTTAAAAAATAGCATATGAAAAGGGTGCAGATATTTATCTTAACACCCTTTTTATATGCTTAATTATTACTGTTTTTCTTCCAAGAGTCCTTTAGAGCAACAATTCTGTTAAAGACTAACTTGTCATTAGTAGTATATTTACTGTCCACACAGAAGTAGCCATTTCTTATGAACTGATATTTGCTTTCTACAGGTGCCGCCTTTAAGCTTGGTTCAATATAGCAGTCCTTTAAAATGATAAGAGAATTTGGGTTAAGTTTGTCCTCCCAAGTTTTGGTTTCATTCTTTAAAAGAGCTTCATCACTAATAAGCTTATCGTAAAGATGAACCTCAGCATTAATTGCAGTAGCAGCATTTATCCAGTGAATTGTTCCTTTAACTTTTCTGCCTTCAAAGCCTGAACCACTTTTAGTTTCAGCATCGTAAGTACAGTGAAGTTCAATAATTTCCCCAGTTAAAGAATCTTTAATCACTTCTTCACATTTTACAAAGTAAGCTCCTTTAAATCTAACCTCTTTTCCTGGAGATAATCTGTGAAAGCCTTTAATTGGCTCTTCCATAAAGTCGTCCTTTTCGATGTAAAGTGTTCTCGAGAATTCAACTTTTCTTGTTCCAAGCTCTGGATTTTGAGGATTGTTTTCGATATCAAGCATTTCGCTTTCGTTTTCTGGATAATTTGTTATAACAACCTTAAGCGGATTTAATACAGCCATAACACAAGGAACTTTAGCTTTTAAATCTTCTCTTAAGCTGTGTTCGAGCATGGATATATCAATTGTGGTTTCAACCTTTGCAATTCCTATGGCTTCAACAAAATGGGCTATACTCTCAGGTGTAAAGCCTCTTCTTCTTAGCCCCTTTAGGGTTACCATTCTTGGATCATCCCAGCCATCTACATATTTTCCGAATACAAGCTCTCTTAGATATCTCTTGCTTGTTAGAACTCCTGTTAGATTTAATCTTCCAAATTCCCTTTGCTTTGGTGGTTCTTTAATATCAAGCTCATTAAGTACCCATTCATATAGTGGCCTATGATCCTTGAATTCAATGGAACATAGTGAGTGAGTTACTCCTTCTATATAGTCCTGAAGAGGATGTGCAAAGTCATACATAGGGTATATGCACCACTCATTTCCAGTTCTATAATGCTCAGCATGGATTATTCTATAGATAACAGGGTCTCTCATATTCATGTTTGGAGAAGCCATGTCTATTTTAGCTCTTAAAACTTTAGCTCCATTTGGAAACTCTCCATTTTTCATTTGAGCAAATATAGTGAGATTTTCTTCAATACTTCTGTTCCTATAAGGACTATCTTTGCCTGGCTCTGTTAACGTTCCTCTATATTCCCTTATTTCATCTGCAGAAAGATCATCAACATATGCTTTACCTTTTTTTATAAGCTGTACTGCATAGTCGTATATTTGCCTGGAATAATCTGAGCCGTAAAAAATTCTATCCTTAGGGTCGAAGTCAGCCCATTTCATATCCGCAACAATGGCATTAACAAATTCTATATCTTCCTTAAGCGGATTGGTATCATCAAAACGAAGATTAAATTTTCCACCGTATTTCTTTGCGATTCCATAGCTTATGTTTATTGCATAAGCACTTCCTATATGAAGATATCCATTTGGCTCAGGTGGAAATCTGGTACAAATATCTCTTGAATAGTATTTGTTTTCTAAGTCTACTTCAACTACCTTTTGAAGAAAATTTATATTATTATCTTCAGTATTATTTAATTTATTATTTTCCATTTTTAGCCCTCCTGCCTAAACTTATATTTAAATATCCATTATTTATTAAGCAAAATAAAAAACTCTCACCCCCAAGACTAATTCTAGCCTTGGGGACGAGAGTTATATTCACGTGGTGCCACCCCAGTTCGTCAATATGTTGCCATACTGACCTCTTCGGGTACGGCAACAATAAATGCTTATACCCTAGCTCTATATCAGGAGCTCCTGCTGCAGCCTCACCTAATAGGATTGGTGCAGGGCTCAGAGGCTTGCTTCAATAAACCATTTTTACTCCTTTTCAGCTTACGGAGCTCTCTGTAAAAAACGAACTTATTTACTCTTCTCTTCATAGCCACACTAACTATAGGATTTTAACTATGAAACTAAACTTATATATGTCATAAAACAGGCAGCTTTAAGCCTTTTTAGGACATGTATAAGTTAACAGTTGAATTTAAAAACCTATAACTATATTTTTATTATAATATATGCTATTTAATATATTATGTCAATAGTATATGATTAGCATATATTTTATGTTTTTTGGCAACAAATATTTTATTAAAAGCTTAGAATAACTTTTTCAGAAAATAAATATAATTTAGTAGGACAAAGCTTTGAAGCAAAAGGATATAAGGACTGATAAGCTTTATGTGCTAATAGGGGATGTAGGGAGGCTTAATATGGACAAGTTTGTAACCTTAGACTACCTTGGAACGTTTGCAGGGATGGTAGCTGCAGTTGTGTTAATAACTCAATTTACAAAAGAATTAATAGACAAGTTTGCAAAAAACTTGCCTACAAAGTATGTAGTATTTGTATACTCTCTAATAATTTTAATCGCCTATCAACTTATGACAAATACATTTGAGTTTTCAAGACTGCTGCTGACTATAATTAATGCCATACTTCTAACTATGACAGCTCAAGGCGGCTATGAATGGACTTTCAAACCTATAGAACAGAAGAATAAGTAAATAGAAAACACCTTGAAGTGTGAGGCTTCAAGGTGTTTTTGCTAATAATTATCTTAACATAATTACTCCATGTAGAATATTATGGTAAAAAGTAAGTTTCTTTGAATAACTTATGGTCGGCAAGTTTTCCATGGGGGGATAAGCATGAATACTTTCAGACGTATAACTCAGGTTTTTAATAAAGCAGAGATAATACCTTTTGACGATAACTCAAAATTTGTTCTAATGAGTGATTGCCATAGGGGGAATGGAAGCTCTGCTGATGATTTTGTAAAAAATAAGCTTCTTAATTTAACAGCTTTAAAGCATTACTACAATAATAAATACACTTACATTGAAATTGGTGATGGAGATGAACTTTGGAAGAATAAAAAAATGTCTGATATTGTTGAGGTACACAGAGATGTATTTTGGTTTTTATCCAAGCTTTACAAAGAGGGTAGACTTTACTTTATCTACGGCAACCATGATTTGGCTAAGCAAGATGAAAAATATGTTAAGAATAATTTATATTCATATTATGATCCACGAGAAAAAAGAAGTATACCTCTATTTAAGAATATTAAGATTCATGAGGGACTTGTGCTAGAGCATAAACAATTAGGGTATAAAATACTTCTAGTCCACGGACATCAGGGAGATTTTATTAATGATAGGTTTTGGAAGCTTGGTAGATTTTTAGTAAGATATTTGTGGGGACCTCTGTCTTCCATAGGGATAAATGATCCAACAAGTGTTTCAAAGGATTATTATAAAAAGGAAGCTGTAGAGAGGAAGCTTATTGAATGGGTTCAAAAAAATAAGCACATGCTTATAGCAGGACACACTCACAGGTCTATGTTTCCTGATGCAGGAGAGATACCATATTTCAATGATGGAAGTTCTGTTCACCCACGTTGTATTACAGCCATTGAGATATCAAAAGGCAGTATAGAGCTGGTTAAATGGAATGTTCAAACTAAAGATGATGGTTCAGTATTTGTTGGAAGAGAAGTATTGGCAGGGCCCAAAAGTTTAAAGGATTATTTTGATGAAGCTTATAGAACTTTGAACGAAAAATAGCAAAAGTGTGGAGATTTAAAAGTCTCCACACTTTAATTAGCTTTGAAGTAGCGAAGTTTTAACTTTTGAAAATGCATAGTCTACTGCAGATTCCAAATTATTTATGGATTTTCCTCCTCCTTGAGCAGAGAAGCTGCTTCCGCCGCCTTTTCCATCTATCAAGGTTATTGCATCCTTCAGAAGATTATTCATATTAATTGTCTTTAAATCTTTAGAGCACATGAATATGAGGTTAGCAGATGCATCTGTCTTTAAGCCATAAAGAACTACTACATTTTCTAAAGAAGTAAGCTTGGAAGCTAATAAATTTACATACTTCATGTCTCTATTAGTAAATACATTCTTTACTATACGGACATTTGCAGCTGTTTCTGAGCTGTTAATAATATTTTGAACTTCATAATCTGCCACCTGTGATTTTAATGCTTTATTTTCCGCCGAGATGCAGCTGTATTCTGAAGTCATGTTATTTATTTTTATAAGAACTTCTTCCTCATTACAGTTAAAGCTCCTGCAAAGTTTGCTTGAGAATTTATAGGTTTTTAATGCATCTGCAGCAGCTCGTTTTCCGCAAATATACTGTATTCTTAAATTCCCCTTAGCTTTTTCCTTGCCCTTAATTTTTAAGAGCTGTACTTCTATAGTGGATTTAGGATGAAGACCGCAGCAGGCGGTAGTATCCGTATCCATAACTCGCACAACCCTCAATTCCTCTTCTTTTATATCTGGGACTCTTCTTAAGGAAAGCTTTTTTAGTTCTGATTTACTAGGGGTTAAAAATTCCACTGGCCTCATGTCAAAAATATATCGGTTCACAAGTTCTTCAGCTTTTTCTAATTCCTCATCACTTAAGTGTTTATCTATATCTGTTGTGCATATATCTTTTCCTAGATGAAAACTAACAGTATTAGCACCAAATAATTCTAAGAAGGCGGCGGACAATAGGTGCTGCCCCAAATGCTGCTGCATACCGTCAAATCTAAAATCCCAATCTATTTTACATTTTGCTTTATGAATTTTTATAGGCTTTTTATTTGAAACATGATATATGGTACCGGCTGCTTCGTATACGTAAGATACTTTACTGTCTTCAATAAATCCTATATCGCAAGGTTGACCACCGCCTCCAGGGAAGAAGGCCGTTTTATTTAACTCAATGTGAAATAAGCCCTCCTTTTCAATAACGTTTAATATTTCTGCTGTAAATTCTCTTATATATTGATCTTCATAATAAAGCTTTTGCGTCATGATAAAAGTCTCCTTACGTCCTTTGTTTGCTAAGTTATAATTATAGCACAATATAAAAAAAGTGCCAGCCAAAGAAAGATTAAATTGGCTGGCAGAGTGATATATTTATTATGGGAAAATTAGTGCTAAATTCTAAAAAAGTTAACAATATAAGAAGATATAAATATAAGAACATAAGAATTTAATATCCTTAGCAAGCTTATTAGAGATCTCGACTTGAATAAAATCAGGATCTTCGCTTTTAGAAGCAACTGCTGGTGAGTAACTAGAAATAATACAATGTATACAGTTGTTAGGATAGAAACGGCTTAATGTTAGGAATTAAGGTTATTTTGTTACTTTAATATAATACTACTTTAAATGAGTGGTATATGTCAAAATATTTCATATTTCTAATTACTTTACATTAAAACAAATTTTATTGTTTATTTTATTAATGAGTATACTGATGTCAAATTATAGTTTACATAACACCTAAAATAGCATGGCTGCAATAAAAGTGGCTAAATACAATTTAATGAATATTAAAACTGGGTCAACAAAAAAATATTGGTTACTACAGATAATTGAATGAAAACTATGATAAAATATCAATATCAAATAGAAAATAGAGGAGAAACTTTTGTGAATAAAATAATAGGAAAAATTCAATATAATGCACCTGTAATTCTAAACTTTACCTTACTTTCTTTTATAAGCTATATATTAGGTCAATTTACAAAAAACTTTACCACTACACTAATCTTTTCAAATTATAAAACTTCCTTTGCAGATCCAATGCAGTACGTGAGGTTGTTCAGCCATATACTTGGTCATGCAAATTGGGCACATTTTGCCGGCAACTTTATTATCATACTTATTATTGGTCCAATGCTTGAAGAAAAGTATGGATCAAAAACCTTAGTACAGATGATACTAATTACTGCTTTAGTTACTGGACTGATTCACACCTTGTTTTCTAATACTATTCTCTTAGGTGCTAGTGGAGTAGTGTACATGTTTATTATCTTAAGTTCCTTTGCAAATACGGAAGCAGGAAAGATTCCTCTTACATTAATAATCGTTTTTATTATATTTGTAGGTAGAGAAATATTTAGCGGAGTAACAGCACAAGATAACATATCTCAAGTCTCTCATATTATTGGTGGAATCTGCGGTGTCTTTTTTGCTTTTAGAAAATCACGAAGAGATTCTTAAGTTTAGAATTATAAAACAATTGACAGTCTCTTAACATTTAAATCAGAGGCTTGTCAATTTTTTTTATGCAATTTTATTAAGCAAAAGCTTATATTTCTGTTAAAGTATCAATAAAACAAACAAGAATTTAAATTAAAAAGAATATTATTATATATTGCAATATTTAAAATATTAATATAATATAGTAATGTGACAATAATTTAACAATATTTATGGGGGATAAAAGATGAATAATTCATTTGACTTTAGCAAGCTGGATGAAATTTTAAAAAAACACCAATTTAAAAGCAGCAATATAATTGCAATACTTCAAGATACCCAGGAGGCGTACAGATACCTTCCTAAGGAAGTATTCAGCTACCTTTCTGAAAAATTAGGTATTAGCAGAGCAAAGATATATAGCGTTGCTACTTTTTATGAAAACTTTTCCTTGGAGCCTAAAGGCCAATATGTAATTAAGATTTGTGATGGAACAGCCTGCCATGTTAGAAAGTCCATTCCTATATTAGACAAACTTAGAAAAGAATTAGGGCTTTCAGATTCCAAGCATACAACTGACGATCTAATGTTTACTGTGGAGACAGTTTCTTGTCTTGGAGCCTGTGGATTAGCACCTGTTTTAACAGTTAATGATAAGGTTTACCCAGCCATGACAACAGATAAGGCGGGAGAATTATTAAAAACTCTTAGGAAAGGGGAGAATTAGCATGCTTCTAAATAGAGAAGAATTTAAAAATGCAGTAGACTTGTACAAGGCTAGCTTAAAAAAACAGCACAAAAAAATTCTTATATGCGCTGGTACGGGCTGTGTTGCCGGTGGCGCTTTAAAAATTTATGATGAGTTCATAAGAATTATGGGGGAAAAAGGTATAGATTGCTCCATAAGTCTTGAGAAGGAACCCCATGATAATTCTGTTGGAATTAAGAAAAGCGGCTGTCATGGATTTTGCGAGATGGGACCATTAGTTAGAATTGAGCCTTGGGGCTATTTATATATAAAGGTTAAACCTGAAGACTGTGAAGAAATTATAGAAAAAACTATAGTTAATGATGAGTGTGTTGAAAGACTTGCCTATACTAAGGATGGAAGTATCTATAGGAAGCAGGAAGAAATCCCTTTCTATAAGAAGCAAACTAGGCTTGCACTTGAGCACTGCGGGCATATAGACTCTACTTCGATAGAGGAGTATTTGGCAGTTGGCGGATATGAGGCTTTTGAAAAAACTCTATTTGACATGACCTCTGATGAAATAATAAAGCAGATTGAGGAATCGGCTTTAAGGGGGCGCGGTGGAGGCGGCTTCTCAACTGGTAGAAAGTGGTCTCAGGTTAAGCGCCAGCAGGAGCCTATGAAATATATTGTATGTAATGGTGACGAAGGAGACCCAGGTGCTTTTATGGATAGAAGCGTTATGGAAGGAGATCCTCATAGAGTTCTCGAAGGCATGATGATTGCAGCTGTTGCTTGTGGAGCTCAGGAAGGCTATATATATGTACGTGCGGAGTATCCTTTAGCTGTAAGCAGACTTAACAATGCTATTGAGGAAGCAAGACGTTGGGGGTTATTAGGAAAAAATGTTTTAGGAACAAACTTCAGCTTTGATATAAAAATAAATAAAGGAGCAGGTGCCTTCGTTTGTGGTGAGGGAAGTGCTCTTACAGCATCTATTGAAGGAAAAAGGGGGATGCCTAGGGTTAAGCCTCCTAGAACTGTTGAACAGGGATTGTTTGGAAAACCAACAGTGCTTAATAATGTTGAAACCTTTGCCAATGTTCCATCAATAATAAGTAAGGGATCTGAGTGGTACAAGTCTATTGGACCTGAAAAGAGTCCTGGAACCAAAGCTTTTGCTTTAACAGGGAACATCGAAAATACAGGACTTATTGAGGTTCCTATGGGAACACCTTTAAGAGAGGTAATATTTGATATTGGCGGAGGCATGAGAGATGGAAAAGGCTTTAAGGCTGTCCAGATAGGAGGTCCTTCTGGAGGCTGCTTGACAAAAGAACATCTTGATTTACCTCTAGACTTTGACTCGCTTAAGAAAGCTGGGGCTATGATAGGATCTGGCGGTTTAGTAGTTATGGATGAAGATACCTGTATGGTTGAAGTGGCAAGATTTTTTATGAATTTTACACAAAATGAATCCTGTGGAAAGTGCGTGCCTTGTCGTGAAGGTACCAAGAGAATGCTTGAAATACTTGAAAGAATTGTTGCTGGTAAGGGTGAGCTTGAGGATATAGATATGCTGTTAGAGCTTGCAGACACAATATCTTCAACAGCACTTTGCGGCTTAGGAAAAACTGCAGCATTCCCTGTAGTTAGTACAATAAAGAATTTTAGAGATGAGTATGTAACTCATATAGTAGATAAGAAATGCCCATCAAAAACCTGCAGCAAGCTAAAGACTATTTTTATCGAGGAAGAGACTTGTAAAGGATGCTCCAAGTGCTCGAGGATTTGCCCAGTGGGTGCTATATCAGGTAAAGTTAAGTCGCCTTACAAAATAGATAAAGATAAGTGTATTAAGTGCGGCGCTTGTATTGAGTCTTGTGCTTTCAAGGCTATAAAGGAGGATTAAGGGAATGAGTGGACAGTTTATGCTTATAGATGATATTCCTGTTGAAATAAATGGAGAAAAAAACATACTTGAACTTGTTAGAAAGGCTGGGATTGATCTTCCTACCTTCTGCTATTACTCTGAGTTATCAGTATACGGAGCATGCCGTATGTGCATGGTGGAAAACAAGTGGGGCGAAATTGAAGCTGCTTGCTCAACTCCCCCTAAGGCTGGAATGGAAGTAAAAACAAATACTCCAAGGCTTAGAAAATATAGAAAGATGATACTTGAGCTTCTTTTATCAAATCACTGCAGAGACTGTACTACCTGTGAGAAGAATGGTCATTGCAAGCTGCAGGATTTAGCACAGCGTTTTGGTATTAAGGAAATACGATTTGACAACACCTCAGAAAATAGAATGTTAGACAAATCATCAGTTTCAATAGTAAGAGATAAGAGCAAGTGCATATTATGCGGTGACTGCGTAAGAATGTGTGATGAAGTGCAAAATGTTGGAGCAATCGACTTTGTTAAGAGGGGTTCAAAGATGACTGTAAGTACAGCTTTTGATGAACCTATAGCTGAATCTAATTGCGTAGGCTGCGGGCAATGTGCTGCAGTTTGTCCAACAGGAGCTATTGTTATAAAAAATGATACATCAAAGCTTTGGAAGGAATTAAGCGACAAAGATACTAAGGTTATAGTACAAATTGCGCCTGCTGTCAGAGTTGGAGTAGGGGAGGAACTTGGATTTACGGATGGAGTCAATGTAATGGGGAAGCTTGTAGCTTCATTAAGAAGAATGGGTTTTGACGAAGTTTTTGATACTTCTACAGGAGCAGATCTAACAGTTTTAGAAGAAACAGGAGAGTTTTTAAAGAGGCTGGAAAGTGATGAAAAACTTCCACTATTTACATCCTGCTGTCCTGCTTGGGTTAGCTATGTTGAAAAGAACTACCCTGAACTTATTCAAAATGTTTCTACATGCCGCTCTCCAATGCAGATGTTTTCAGCTGTACTTAAGGAACATTACAAACATTCAAATAGAAGAATAGTAACTGTGGCAGTTATGCCTTGCACAGCAAAGAAATTTGAAGCGCAAAGGGATGAATTCAAAAAGGATGATATTCCTTGTACAGATTATGTTATTACTACTCAAGAACTCATTCAAATGATAAAGGAATCTGGTATTGTCTTTTCAGAAATAGAGCCTGAAGCTGTAGATATGCCTTTTGGAGCTAGTAGTGGAGCAGGGGTTATCTTCGGAGTGACAGGAGGAGTTACAGAAGCTGTTATAAGAAGAGTTTTAGATGATAAATCCACAACTACACTTCGTACAGTAGCTTTTAATGGTGTAAGGGGTATGAAGGGCCTTAAGGAAACTAAGGTTACAGTTGGTGATCGTGAATTAAAAATAGCAATTGTGAGCGGCTTAAAAAATGCAGATGATGTTGTAAAGAAAATAAAAGCTGGTGAAGTGCAGTACGATTTTATAGAAGTAATGGCTTGCCCGGGAGGATGCATAAGCGGTGCTGGTCAGCCTTTTGCAAAAGCCGAAGGAAAAATAAAGAGAGGGGCAGGCTTATACGAAGCTGATAGAATGAGTAGTATAAAGCGTTCAGAAGAGAATCCTGTTATGATGAGCTTGTACTCAGGGCTTTTAAAGGGAAAGGTTCACGAGCTTCTTCATGTTCATTATAAGGGAAGGGAGTAGTTGATATGGTAACTATAAGTGTTTGTGTAGGCAGTGCCTGTCACATTAAAGGCTCCTATAATGTTCTTAACGTTTTTCAGCAGATGATTGAAGAATATAATATATCTGATAGGGTGGAACTGAAAGCAGTATTTTGTTTGGGACACTGCACTGAAAGTGTATCGGTGATGGTAGATGATGATAAGATTTTCAGTGTTTCAGGAACTACGGCTAGAAGTTTTTTTCAGAATGAGATAATTCCTAAAATATAGTAAAAAAGAACAATTAACAGCTTTCAATTAGCTGTTAATTGTTCTTTTTTATATGGAATAAATTATTTAAATAAAATCCTATCTGTAACTTCAGCCACTGAATTACAGCCAGTTAGTATCATAGCAGATCTTAAATCATCAGCTATAGTGTCGATATATATTTTAACCCCCTCGGATTGACCTCCAAAGGAAGCAGAAACAAAAGGTCTTCCAATTAGAACTGCATCAGCCCCAAGAGCAAGCATTTTAAGCACATCAACACCATTTCTTACACCGCCATCGGCAAGTATAGTTATCTTTCCCTTAACTTTAGCTGATATTTCAGGTAGTACATCTGCAACTCCTGGTGTTTGATCCAGAACTCTGCCACCATGATTTGATACAACTATTGCTGCTACACCAGCTTCAACGGCTAATTCAGCTTCGTCAGGAGTCATAATTCCTTTTAATATGAAAGGCAGTTTTGTGCTTTGAACTATTTCCTTTATATCCTGTACAGTTTTTGGTCCCACTGGCTTACCGTGAAGGGCCAGAGTTATAAGACCAGCAGCATCTATATCCATACCAACAGCATAAGCACCTGCTTCTTCAGCAAGGCGTATTTTACTAATGACTTCAGAGTTTTTCCAAGGCTTTATAAATGCAACTCCATCTCCGCCTGCCTTTTTGAGTTCTTCCAGGTTTGTAATTAAGAAAGAATCTACAGCTGTATCGCCAACCATTGGGTAAAGCCCAGCTTTAAGGCAGCCATCGATTACCCAGGATATGTATTCCTGCTCAGTAAACTTTCCGCCCATATTAAGGGTTGTACCAGATACAGGAGCAGCAAACACAGGTATTCTCATTTTCCTTCCAAATAACTCTATTGAAGTGTCAGGATTGCTTGCATTGTGAAGAACTCTCATGTTGAGCTTATGCTTTCTAAGAGCATCAATATTAATAGTAAAGGCTTCTCCAGTTCCTTTCCCACCCATGCCAGGAATTTCTCCAGAGCAAACCTTTCCATTACATACAGGACAAACTCTGCAGCTACCATTTAAATTTGACTTTGCTGTTTTTAATACTTCTTTGTAATTCATAGTCATCCACCCCTAAATAATTTTAAATTTAAAGCTACAAATTGATTTTAGCACAATGAAGTACTTTAAGTCTAATATAAAACCTTTATAATAATTAAAGCTGCGGTTTACATAGAAGCTGTACCGCAGCTTTTAATTACTATGCGCTCACTTTAGATGACTGAGCTTGTGTTTTCTTATTTGCAGCTGTTAAAAATACTGCAAGAGCTCCTATTGCAACTGCTATACCGATTGGGTAAGCTATTGTGCTTGAAAGCTTGAAGCCTTCTGGAGCAACAAGAATGTAAGTTATTGAAACTGCAGTCATAAAGGTTGCAGGTACCGTAGCTATCCAGTGAATTTGCTTTCTTAAAGCTAGATACATAGCGGATGCCCAAAGCACTATCATAGCTAAAGTTTGATTAGACCATGCAAAATATCTCCAAAGAATATTAAAATCTATTCTAGTTAAAATAAAGCCTATAACAAATAGTGGAACAGTTATCATAAGTCTGTTTTTCATTGGTCCTTGCTTGTAATTAAGGAAATCTGCAATTGTAAGTCTAGCACTTCTAAAGGCAGTGTCGCCAGAAGTAACAGGACAGGCAACAACACCTAGTATTGCAAGCGCTCCCCCAAATTTGCCTAAAAGAGTGTTAGATATTGTACTTACTACCCAACCTTGTCCTCCATTGGCATTCATTTGAGCACTAAGTTCACCTGTACTGCCAAAGAAAGCTATAGCAGCTGCTGCCCATATTAAAGCAACAATGCCTTCAGCTATCATAGCTCCGTAGAATATTGCTCTACCTTGCTTTTCAGAAGTTATACATCTAGCCATAAGCGGGGATTGAGTCGAGTGGAAACCTGATATAGCTCCGCAAGCTATTGAAATAAACATAAGAGGCCAAATTGGAAGATTTTTAGGGTGTAAATTGGTTAAGGTAATTTCAGGTATTTTATACCCTCCAAATATTATACCGCCTGATACTCCTAAAGCCATTATCAGAAGACAAACACCAAATATGGGATAAATCTTCCCTATAAGCTTGTCTATTGGAACTAATGTAGCTAGTATATAATAAGCAAATATAACATATACCCAAAACTTTGCATCTAAAGCTGCAGGTGTTAATGAAGCTAAAAGATTTGCAGGAGTGGTTATGAAAACAACACCCACAAGAATTAGAACAACAACAGAGAAGCCTCTCATGAAGTTTTTAAAACCTGGTCCAAGATACTTTCCAACAACCTCAGGAATACTTGCTCCATCGTGCCTTACTGAAAGCATACCCGAAAGATAGTCGTGAACACCACCAGCAAATATTGAACCTAATACAATCCATAGGAAAGCAGCAGGACCCCATAATGCACCTGCTATAGCACCGAAGATTGGGCCAGTACCAGCAATATTTAAGAATTGGATTAAGAAAATTTTCCAAGCGGGCATTTTAACAAAGTCAACACCATCTTCAAGTCTAACAGCTGGAGTTTGGACACTATCGTCTGCACCGAAAGCTTTTTCCACGACTTTGCTGTAAATAAAATAGCCTATAAGCAAGGCAGCAATAGATAAAAAGAATGATACCATAAAAATAACCTCCTACAAAATTTATTTTACAAGTTAATTATAAAATAAATGTATATGTTTACATTGAATATTTCGTTAAATAACAAAATGGGCACATGAAATGCATTCATATGCCCATTAAGTGTTTAAATCGTGTAATATTGTGCCTGCTTACTGGAACTTCGGCTACTATTCCTTGAAGTTTTAGCATGTAGGTATTATTAAACCAAGGTATAATTTCTGTTATTTTATCCAAATTTACTATATAAGATCTATGGCATTTAAAAAAGATTTCTTGTGGCAGTTTTTTATACAGCTCCCCTATGCTTGAAGTGATTTTAAATTCTTCAGACTTTGTATATATGAAAACATCGTGCTCATTAGCTCTGCAATAGTAAATATCAGTTAAATTTAGAACGAAAAGTTTTTCGTTCTTCCATATTGTAAGCTTGTTGTTGCTGCATTTGCCAACAGAGCAGCCTTCAAGCCTTTTTAGAGTATCTGCTATTCTGTTTTCTGAATAAGGTTTAAGTATATAATCGAAGGCGGCTACTTCAAAGGCCTCTACAGCATAATCTCTATAAGCAGTAATAAAAACTAATAGAGGTTTTGACTTTTGAGTATTTATCACTCTGCTGAAAGCAAGACCATCAAGCTTTGGCATATTAATATCAAGAAAAATTATATCAACTAAATTATTTTGAATATATTCAAGTGCTTTTATACTGTCGTCAAACTTCTCGGTAATTTTTATTGAGCTGAAATTAGAAATAAAATAGCTTAGTTCCTGTATAGCAGGAAGTTCGTCATCAACTATAATACAATTCATAAATTTAGTCTCCTTTCTTTAGCTTATGAAGGATAAAACTTATTTTAGTTCCTTTAGAAAGACGTTCTATTTTAAGACTAGAGCCGTATATATGGAGAAGTCTATTATAAACATTTGAAAGTCCAATCTTATTTTCAGGAAGATTGCCTTCATAAATGCTTTCGATTATTTCCTGCGGTATTCCTATGCCATCATCCTCAACAGATATAAGCGTTTCATCTAAGTTGTGTTTTTTTACTTGAATTTTAACATTGCCAGAGCCAGAGCCTTTCAAAATGCCATGCTTTATAGAGTTTTCAACTAACGGCTGAATTATAAGCGAAGGGATCTGCATATGCAGCGTTTCATCTATATCATAAAGTACATGAAGTTTGTCTCCAAAGCGGGCTTTCTCAATCTCAACGTAGGCTTTTACTTGTTCAAGCTCCTTGCTTATGTCAACAAAAGTACTGTTTTCTTCTATATTATGCCTTAAATAGGTTGATAAATTAATTATTAACTCACGAGCTCCATTTGGATTAAATCTCATAAAAGATACTATAGTATTTAAGGCATTAAAGAGAAAATGAGGATTTATTTGTGCCTGAAGAGCTTTTATCTCTGCTTTTGCTGCCATATCTCTTAACTTTCCAACCTTGCTTATCTCAAGTTGAGTAGATATAAGCTGAGAAAGGCCAAGAGCAAGCTTTTCGTTAGTAAAGGAAATACCATTCTCCTTAGCATAATAAAGCTTCAGTGTGCCTATAACTTCATCTCCTTCTTTAAGTGGGGCTACAACGGCAGACTTTAGCGAGCAGTGCCTGCAGAAGCATTGTATTTCTTTTGGAGAATTTAAGATGCGCATAATTCCATCATCAATAACCTTTAAGGTTGCATTAGTTTGAATTGGCTGCCCGCATATATGATGATCCGCGCCAAGCCCTTCATGAGCTAAAATTGTAGTTTTGTCTGTTATAGCAACAGCTGCGGCTCCAGTAGAATCTTTTATTATTGAACATATTTTCTTAAAAGAATCATTGTTTATATCCCTGAAATAAGGTAGGGTTTTATTTGCAATTTCTAGTGCTAGCTGGGCCTGTTTTGCTGCTATCTGTTCTTTTTCCTTAAATAACTTTTCAATAATAATAATAAGTATTGATATTCCAAAGGCGTTTGTAAAACTCATTGGTAAGTATATGCTTTTTACTATAGACAAAGCTGCCGGGAAGGGCTTAGATATTATGAGTATGAGAAACATTTCAATACTCTCCATAACAAATCCGCCTAAAAACCCATAGAACCACTTTCCGTATTTTGTTCCTTTTTTATATATTAATGCAGAAGCAAATCCTGCTAATATGGTACTTATAGCACAAGGTATAGAAGTTATTCCGCCAACATCATAGGTAAATCTATGAAGACCCGCGACTACTCCGGAAACGATGCCTACAAAAGGTCCGCACAATATGCCGCCAGCCATTATTCCTATAATCCTTGTATTAGCTATTGCGCCATATACGTCTGTTCCTGAATAAGTTCCTAGTATTCCAAATACAGAAAAAATTGCAGATAATATAATAAGTTCTACCTTTCCGAATTCGTTCTTTTGTATAATTTTTTTAAATACAGATAAGTTTGAGATTATAAAAGCTATAATTATTATATAGCTTAGATTATTAACAAGGCCTTTTAATAAATTAATCATGTTATACCTCAACAAGTTAGTTATAATAATAGATGAAAATACGAAACGCTTACTACTATTGTAACTATTAGATTTTTGCAGTTCAAGGAAAAAGAATAATGTAAAGTTAAAAAATATGAGTTATAATTATTTATAAGAAATTTTTAAAATAAAATGTAGAAAATAACAATCTTTATGAGCTTCTAACAATTACAGGAGGGGTAGAAATGTTGAAAGATAAGATAGTTTTTATTAGTGGCGCCAGCAGTGGATTAGGAGAAGCTATGGCTAAAAAGTTCGCAAAGGAAGGTGCAGTACTGCTGCTTTGTGCTAGAAATTTTAAAAAGCTTAACTTGTTAAAGGCTGAGCTTGAGAGCAAGTATGGGAATATGGTTTATACATATGAACTGGATATTAGGGACAGAAAAGCAGTAGATAAGGTATTTGATAGCATTCCATCAGAATTGAGAAATATAAACATATTGATAAATAACGCAGGACTTGCTTTGGGACTTGAAAAGGTTCAGGAAGGAAGCCTTGATGATTTTGATGAAATGATTGATACAAACGTAAAAGGACTTTTATATTTAACTAGGAAAGTAGTTCCAAGCATGGTTGAAAACCAGAGAGGGCACGTAATAAACATAGGTTCAATAGCAGGAGTTCAAGCTTATCCTAATGGCGCTGTGTATTGTGCTACTAAAGCTGCAGTTAAATTTATTAGTGATGGCTTGAGAATGGATTTAGTTCATACCCCAATTAAGGTAACAAATATACAACCTGGAATGGTAGAGACTAATTTCAGCGTAGTTAGATTCCATGGGGACGAGGAAAGAGCCACAAAAGTATATGATGGAATCAAGGCTCTTAGTGCTGAAGATATTGCGGATGTAGCGCTTTATGCTGCCACTGTACCAGAACATGTTCAAATCTGTGAAATTACAGTTACTCCAACTCATCAAGCTAGCGGTACGGTGATCTACAAAAAATAAAGAGATATACTGAGTTAATTTAATATTAATAATGATAAAAAAGAGATATGTTTTAGCAAGAAGAACATATCTCTTTTTTAATTTTGATGATTATTAATAGGAAGAATGGTTGGGAAGTTTTTGAAAAATGAATTATACAAAATTAAATAATTCAATACTTAAATAAAATTATTGAAAGTACACCTTTAATATGCTAAAATAATATCACAAAATGCAATTATAAAAATAAAATAATTCATAGGGGGCTGCTTTGAATGAAAAAAATATCTTTGACGCATCAAATTCTTTTTGCACTAATATTCGGTATTATCTTTGGGGTTATTGCTAATGCGTTTTTCCCCTTACCCTTTAATAATGAGGTAAGCAAGTGGGTGTTGGTACCGCTTGGCAAAATGTTTATAAATGGAATAAAAATGCTTGTGGTACCTCTTGTACTTTGTTCTTTAATTTGTGGTGCGGCTAGTATAGGGGACATAAGAAAACTCGGCAGGGTAGGAGGTAAAATATTTGTTTTTTACCTTGCTACAACTGCTGCTGCAGTATCTTTAGCTCTAATTTTAGCTAATCTAATAGATCCAGGAATAGGCACTAGCCTTGCTGCTATGGGCAAGGAGTTTAAAGCTGTGCAAGCTCCATTTGTTATGGATATTTTTACAAACATGATACCAACAAATCCTATTGAATCTCTAGTTAAAGGAGATATGCTGCAAATAATATTTTTTGCCATAATATTTGGAATTGCAATGACTATGCTTGGAGAAAAAACAAAGCCATTATTTAATACTATAAATCAAATTAATGAAGTACTATTAAAAATTATAGGATTAATAATGGTAACAGCTCCAATAGGTGTTTTTGCTCTAATCTCAAATGTTATTATGTTTCAAGGTATAGCAGTACTGCTTCCACTAATAAAATACGCTTTAACTATTGTACTTGGATTGATAGTACAAGTTGTGTTTGTATATGGTATTTTTCTTAGGGTGCTTGGAAAGGTTAATCCTATTTATTTCTTCAAAAAGTTCTGGCCAGTAATGACAGTAGCCTTTTCAACTTCCAGCAGTAATGCAACGATACCAATAAACCTGGAGGTGTGCGAGAAAAAGCTTGGTGTTCCAAAGCCCATTGCAAGTTTTACAATCCCTTTTGGTGCAACTGTTAACATGGACGGTACAGCAATAATGCAGGGAGTTGCAACTATATTTTTAGCTCAACTCTACGGAGTTAATCTTAATTTTCAATCTATGCTTATGATTATCCTTACTGCAACTTTAGCTTCAATAGGTACAGCAGGTGTTCCGGGAGCAGGAATGGTTATGCTTTCAATGGTGCTTCTTCAGGTTGGAATACCAGTTGAAGGTATTCCGATAATATTGAGTATTGATAGAATCCTTGACATGATGAGAACAGTAGTAAATGTAACTGGAGATGCTGTAGGTACTGTGATTGTAGCTAATTCAGAAAAAGAACTTAATTTAATAGCATATAATAATGAAATAGAATCTGAAGCAGCAATGTAGAAAAAAAGACTTGTATCATAATTTTGAGATGCAAGTCTTTTTGTTTTTAATTATTTGCTACCCCCCTATTTTAAAAAATATAGACGTATAAAACTATTAGACGAGTTGTATAAATTCCATATATTATAAAAGTAGAAGTAGGTGTAGCTATGGAGAAAGAAGATTTAGAAAGTGTATATATAAGACTTATAGAAAAAATTCGTATGGATTTAAATGAAATTGAAGTATATTGTGCAGATTACTTTATTAAAGAAAAAATACATAAAATAATAGAATATATTGACCAGGACACTAAAAACAATAGGACTGTTCTAGCGGATCTAATAAAGGAAAAGATGAATGAAACAAAAACCATGAATTCAGATTTAAATACAGATTTTTATTTTCTATATAGAAAATTTCTGGATGGTAAGATAAATATACAGGATGCACAGCAAATGTATGATATGTATTCAAAAGAATTAAAAACACCTTAACTTATAAGGGCAATCAGTGCTAAAGCATTGATTGCCTATTGCTTTATATTATATAATACTATACAATAGAACACATGTTCTTTAGGTTTTGCTTTACATTTTCGTAAAATCATATTAAATTTATAACAGGGAAATAATATGGGATGGTATATGATTATTTTCTTGTACATACAGTTTTAAAGGAGAAAATAGCATGGAAGATAATAGTAAGGTTAAAGGTTCCTATGATGTCACAGACTTAACTTCCTTAGAGAAGCTTGAACCCGTGCGAGTGAGACCGGGAATGTATATAGGCTCTACTGGATCCAAGGGACTTCATCATTGTCTTTGGGAGATTTTAGACAACGCTATTGATGAGATATCAAATGGCTATGGAGATAAAGTAACGATTAAATTAAATAAAGATAAGAGCGCAACGGTTATAGATAATGGAAGAGGGATTCCAACTGGAATACATCCTGTTAAAAAGAAATCAGGAGTGGAAATGGTTTTTACTGAACTTCACACAGGTGGAAAGTTCGATAATAAGAATTATAAGACTTCTGGAGGACTTCACGGAGTTGGTGCAGCAGTTGTAAATGCTTTATCTGAGTGGCTCGAAGTTGAGGTTTATCAGAATGGACAAGTACACAGACAGAGATTTGAGTATGCTTATGATAAGCAATTAAAAAGGAATATGCCTGGAACAGCAGTAACGCAACTTGAGGTGATAGGAAAAACTAAAGAAACAGGTACCAGGGTAACTTTTAAGGCAGAAAAAGATGTCTTTTCTACTATCGAGTTTAAGTTTGAAATTATAGATGAAAGACTTCAAGAGCTTGCTTTTCAAAATAAAGGTATAACTCTTGTTTTAATAGATGATAGAGGCGAAGAACAATTAATTAAAGAATATCATTCAGAAAATGGATTACTGGATTTTATAAAATATATAAATGAGAGTAAAACAGTTATTCACGAAATTCCAATAATATTTGAGGGTGAAAGAGAAATAAATGGACTCAACCTTTATGGGGAAGTGTGCATGCAGTTTACCGATTCAACAAGTGAATATATTTTAAGCTATGTTAATAACATACCTACCCGTGATGCTGGAACTCATGAAAGCGGATTTAAGACAGGCATGACGAGAGCTTTTAAGGAATGGGCTAAAAAGCTTAATCTTCTCAAAGAAAAGGATAAGGAATTTGAAGGTGATGATCTAAGAGAAGGTTTAACTGCTATTATCAGAGTTAAAATAAGCAATCCAATTTTTGAAGGGCAGACAAAAAATAAGCTTGGAAACAATGAAGCTTATACTATGATGAATGACTTAGCCTATACAAAATTTTCAGAGTGGATTGAAGATAATAAAGACACGGCGGCGATGTTTATAAATAATGCCCTGGAAGCTGCTGCAAGAAGAGAAAAAATCAAGAAGATAAATGAGGCTGAAAAGAAAAAAGTAGGGAGAGGAACAGCACCTCTTGCTGGTAAAATAGCAGTATGTACTTTAAGAGATCAATCCCTTTGTGAATTTATAGTAGTTGAGGGAGATTCAGCTGGCGGAAGTGCGAAACAGGCTAGAGACAGACGGTTTCAGACTATAATGCCTTCTAAAGGTAAAATTATGAATACAGAAAAGCAAAAGCTTGAGAATGTTCTAAGCAGCGAAGAACTTAAAATATTCAACACGGCTGTTGGTACTGGAATCTTGGATAACTATAGGGAAGAAGAATTAAAGTACGACAAAATAATAATAATGAGTGATGCAGACGTGGACGGGTACCATATTAGAACTCTGTGGATGACTTATTTATACAGATACATGAGACCACTTATAGAAAAAGGTCATTTATATTTGGCTTCACCTCCACTATATAAGGTATACAAGACTGAAAAAAAAGGTGAAGTTGCTAAGTATGCTTATAGTGATGACGAGCTTGAAGCAGTGAAAAAGCAAATAGGAAAAGGTGCTCTTATACAAAGGTATAAGGGGCTTGGAGAAATGAATGCAGACCAGCTTTGGGATACAACCTTAAATCCCGAAACCAGAACTCTTCAGCAGGTTACTATAGAAGATGCTGCAAAGGCTGAGAAGATGGTGTCACTGTTAATGGGTGATGTAGTTGAGCCTAGGAAAAATTATATGTACAAGTATGCTGAATTTTAAAGGAGGATTAAAGGATGGCTAAAAAGATAGATATCCCAAAGGACGGTAATATAGTCAAGGTTCCGATAGAAGAGGCTATGCCTGAGAATTATCTTCCTTATGCTGTAGAGGTTGCAAAAGACAGAGCCCTTCCAGATGCAAGAGATGGCTTAAAGCCTGTACACAGAAGAATTATATATGGAGCATATATGCTTAAGGCTTTTCCAGATAAGCCTTATTATAAGTCAGCGAGAATTGTTGGAGATATACTAGGTAAATTTCACCCCCATGGGGACTCTTCGGTCTATGAAGCCATGGTCATACTTGCTCAGGACTTCTCTACAAGAAAACCTCTTATAGACGGACATGGAAACTGGGGAAGTCAAGATGGAGACAGTGCTGCTGCAATGCGTTATACCGAGGCAAGGTTAACTAAGTTAGCTATGGAAATGATCAGGGATATGGATAAAGATGTAGTTGATATGATGGAAAACTACTCAGGTACTGAACTTGAACCAAAGGTGCTTCCGAGTAGATATCCAAACCTTTTGGTTAATGGTGCTTTTGGCATAGCTGTTGGACTAGCTACAAACATACCTCCTCATAATTTAAACGAAGTCATAGATGGAGCTTTAGCTTATATTGACAATAATAATATAACAACAAATGATCTGCTTCAATATATAAAGGGTCCGGATCTACCTACAGGCGGAATAATCATAGGGAAAAATTCCTTGCTTTCTGCCTATGAAACTGGAGAAGGAAAGGTTACTTTAAGAGCTAAGGCTTATATAGAAAAGCTGGAAAATGGAAGACTAGGAATAGTAATCACAGAATTCCCTTATAGAAAGTCTAAAGCAAAGCTTTTACAGACTATATCAGAAATGACAGACGATAAAAGGCATGCTAAAGCCTTAGAAGCAATAACAGATATAAGAGACGAATCTGACAGAAATGGTATAAGAGCTGTTATTGAACTAAAAAAAGTAGTAGATATGGAAGGCGCAGAAAAGCTTCTTAAATATCTATACAAAAAGACAGATTTGCAGTCTAATGTAAGCTTTAACATGGTTGCGCTTGCAAATGGAAAGCCTGCAACTATGGGGCTTAAAACAATGCTTATGCATTATGTGAACCACCAAAGAGAGGTAGTAACAAGAAGAACTCAAAGAGAACTTCAAATTGCCGAAAAGAGATTTCATATTGTTGAAGGCTTTATTAAGGCTATTGATATTTTAGATGAAATTATAGCTGTTATCAGGGCTTCAAAGTCTAAGAAGGACTCGGAACTCAATTTGATGAACACTTTTGGATTTACTGAAGTCCAAGCTCAAGCCATAGTAGAACTTATGCTTTATAGACTTACAGGGCTTGAGATAAAGGCCTTTGAAAAGGAGCATAGGGAGCTTGAAAAGGAAATAAAGAGATTAAGAAAAATTCTTGAAAGCGAAAAGGAACTTTTAAAGGTTATAAGAGCTGAGCTTACTGAGGTTAAAGAAAAGTATGGCGATGCTAGACGGACTGAGGTTATTGAAAATGATGAAGAGGCAAAGATTGATATCGAAGAGCTTATAATAGTTGAAGATACTGTAGTGACTCTTTCTAATGAAGGATATATAAAAAGGGTTCCCTTAAAATCCTATAATAGGTCCAACAGCAATGTTGAAGATATAGATTTTAGAGAAGGAGATTTCAACAAATTCTTGTTTGAATCCAACACAAAGCATACTGTCTTATTTTTCACTGATAAGGGAAATATGTATCAGCTTAAGGGAACGGCTATTCCGGAGTTTAGGTGGAAGGAAAAAGGTGAAAGACTGGATGCTATAATAAGAGGACTAGATTTGAGCTTAGAAAAAATAATTTCAGTTTATTCTGTTGAAGATTTATCAATTCCTAAGGATTTTATCTTTATAACCAGCAAAGGAAACATGAAGAAGACTTCCGTTGATAAATTTATTTCTGCATATACAAAGCTTGTTGCTTTGAGAGTGAAGGAAGATGAGACTCTAATCAAGGTCAACTTTGTTGAGAAAGAAAGAGAAGAAAAATTTATAAAGCTTACCACCAAACAAGGGCTTTACTTTACAGTATTGGAGCCAAATATTGAGTCTGCTGACAGAAATATAGCTTCAACATCCTTAGTTCAGCTTCCAACAAAAGAAGAAATTATTGATGCTGAATTTGTATCTTCATATGAATATAAGGAATTTTTCCTGGCAATTAATGAAGATGGTATTGTAAGACAAGTTGCTAGCAGAAGAAATATAACTAAGAAAGAAAAAGGAGTATTTACAAATACTAACGAAAAGCTTTTAATATTCTTAGATAACGGAAGTGTAATAAATATTTCCGCAAATATATTTAGCAGCCTAAAGGAAGAAGGGCTTAATTTAATTGGTCTTCTTAATAATGACTCAAATATTAAGGTGTTGAATGTACTAGGAGTTAAAGATTTTACTAATTCTGTTGAAGTATTGTTTATTTCTAAGAAAGGTCTAGTTAAAAAGACAAAGCTTGAAGAGTTTAGCGGTGATTATTTGAATACACAGGCTTATAAGTTAAAAACTGAAGAGGATGAGCTTATTGCGGTAGATTATACTTTGCAGGAAGATAACAAGGACATAATTATTGTCACTAGAAAAGCACTATGCATCCGCTTTAAATCAAGTGATATTCCAGCTATGGGAAAAGTAGCTTCAGGTGTAATAGGTATAAGTCTTAAAGAAGAAGATGAAGCTGTTTTTGCTGCTTTAGTAACACCTGGTGATGTAAATGCAACTCCTGGATTAGATGAGATAGCTCTAGCTTCTTCTGAGGAAAAGGAACTAGTTCTTGTAACAAGCAAGAAAAATAAGCTTTCTGTTAAGCTTGGACAAATTAAACAACAAAATAGAGCTGGTAAAGGTACTAATCTTACTATACTTGTTTTTGATGAAATTATAAAAGAAGGTAAAATAAATTAAATAGTTTTTTAAAAATTACAATATGAAACGTTAACAATTGCTCCTTTTTAAAAGAAAGGAGCAATTTCTTTATTAGTTGTAAAAACGTAATCGAAGAGGGTACATAAAGCGAGATTTTTAACATAAAACAAACTAAATGTAAACTTTTTATTAATAATTAGACTTTAGAAGCGTTATTTAGGCTAAAAGGATTAAAAACAAACTTTGTCCCAAGACAAGCCGTGATATATAATTGAGAAATATTGCGCGCAGTGAAAATTTTTATCAGGAGTGTAAATTATGTTCTCAAAATTAAGAAGACTATTAATTGGTGAAACGTTAAGTTCAGAACAATTAAGTCATGAAAAGTTCAGTGTACTATGGGGATTGCCTGTACTGTCAAGTGATGCTATTTCGTCAGTAGCCTATGCTGGTGAAGAAATACTATGGGTACTAATTCCTGTACTAGGTCTGGCATCGTATAAGTATATGTTTTACGCTGCACTCTGTATAGTTTTTTTGCTGTTTCTCTTGATTTTCTCTTACAGACAAACTATAGATAATTATCCTCAAGGCGGAGGTTCATATATAGTTTCTAAGGATAATTTAGGTACAATACCATCTTTAACAGCTGCGGCAGCTCTGTCTATAGATTATATACTAACTGTAGCTGTGAGTACCAGTGCAGGAACTGCTGCGATAACTTCGGCTATACCAGCACTTCTTGAACATAAGGTAATCATAACCATATTTATAATTTTAATTTTAACTATAGGTAATTTAAGAGGACTTAAGGATTCCTCAAAAATATTCGGTGTACCAACTTATTTGTTTATATTAGTTGTTGGAATAATGATTATAACTGGAATTATAAAGTATTATTTTCTTGGATATACTCCAAGCCGGCAGGTTATTATTGAAAACCAACAGACTTTAGGAAACATAACAATGTTCTTATTTATAAGAGCCTTTGCATCTGGATGTACTGCACTAACCGGAGTGGAAGCTGTAAGTGATGGAATTCCTAATTTTAAAGCACCAGCGCAAAAGAATGCAAAGATAGTTTTAGGCTTGCTTGCTGGAATAGTGTTGTTCATATTTGGAGGGTTATCCTATTTATCAACCTTGTACCATGCTGTCCCAAGTGAACAAATAACAGTTCTTGCACAAATAGGAACTCAGGTTTTTGGTAGTGGTTTTATGTTTTATGCTTTACAAATTACTACAGCTTTAATATTAATCATGGCAGCGAATACAGCTTTTGCAGATTTTCCACTGCTGCTTTCATTTATTTCTAGAGATGGTTACGCTCCTAGACAGTTTTCCAAAAGAGGAAAGAGATTAAGCTTCTCGAATGGAATAATACTTTTATGTATTGCAGCAAGTGCTTTAATTGTATTGTTTGGAGGAAAAACTCATGCCTTAATGCCATTATACGCTGTAGGTGTATTTATATCCTTTACCTTGTCTCAATCAGGAATGTTTGCAAAATGGATAAAAGAAAAGACTCCTGGTTGGAGACATAAAGCAGTTATTAATGGTTTGGGAGCGCTAGTAACTTTTATCACAGTAATCATCATTGGAGCCACAAAGTTTGTCCATGGTGCATGGGTTGTATGTATAATGATACCTGTATTAGTTACAGTAATGCTTAAAATTAAGGAACACTATAATAGAGTAGCCGAGCAGCTTAAGCTTACTGAAGAATTAAGGCCAAAGTTAGCGGTTGATTTAGAGGACAAATGTAAGGTAATAATTTTGGTTGACAGTTTAAATAAGTCTTTTGTTAAATCCTTAAATTATGCTAGAAGTATATCAGGGAATATAACGGCTTTCCACGTGTCTATTGATAATGAAGAAACTGAGAAACTTAAAAGACGATGGAAAGAATATGATGCTGGTATTCCTCTTGTCATAAAACATTCTCATTATCGAGATATTTATGATCCGCTTATAACATATATTGAGTCAGAGGAATATGAAACAAAACCTGGAGAGACAATTACGGTTGTTCTAACTCAATTTGTAATAACCAGGTGGTGGCATAATGTTCTTCACAATCAGACTGCTCTATTCATAAAGAATATGCTTTATAAGCGAAGAAATATTGCCGTAGTTACAGTACCATATATAATAGAAGAATAACTTTTGTTTACTGATAATATAAACTCCTAGATGGACAATCTAGGAGTTTTTTATTATTATTGTGTTAGAAAAGGTGTTGAAAGGATATTGCTATGATTAAACATATTTTTAATAATAAATTAAAACTAATATATGAATACAGGCCTGGAAATTTAACTTCCTTCTGTATTGGCTTTGAAGCAGGAGCATTGATGGAAAATGGTTATAAGGCAGGAACAGCCCACGCTGTGGAACACATGCTTTTTAAGGGGACAAAAACTAGAAACGAATTTGAAATTAATAAGCTTAGCGATGAATTATTCGGGTTTAACAATGCTATGACTAATTACCCGTACTGTATTTATTATGGAACAACCCTAAGTGAGGATTTTTATAAGGGGGTTGAGCTTTACTCTGATATAATTTTAAATCCAAGTTTTCCATTTGAAGGCTTTAAGGAAGAAATATCTGTTATTAGCGAGGAATTAAAAGAATGGAAAGACGACATAATACAGTATTGTGAAGACGAACTTTTGCATAATTCCTTTAAGAAAAGAAGAATTAAAGATTTAATTATAGGTACCGAGGAAAGTGTAAAAGCTATAACCTTAGAGGAAATTACACAGTTTTATAATGAGTTTTATTCTCCGGAAAACTGTGTAATATCTGTTGTTTCATCATTGAGATTGGAAGAAGTTCTAGAATTGGTTGGTAATAATTTTGGAAGTTGGAACAAAAAGTATACAAAAAAAAATTTGAATTTGTATGAAGAGAATATTAGTGAAACTTTTAAAACATATAGGAAAGGTATCAATGGAGCAAAACTTCAATATATTTATCCTATACATGATTTAAATAGAGAGGAACTTAAAGTTTTAACGTTATTTAATTTAAGTTTTGGAGAAGGCACCAGCAGCTTACTGTATGATGAAGTAAGAACTAAGAGAGGTCTTGTTTATGACATAAGCAGTACAGTAAAATATGAAAAAGGTATAAAACTATTTTCAATAAACCTTGGGACTTCCTACGAAAATATTGATAAGGCAACTGTGCTGATAGACAATATAATAAGTAGAGTAAAAAAGGAGAAAAACTATTTCAATGCAAATAGAATTTCAAATATGTCAAGAATAATAAAACTAAAGAGAGAACTGAAGCTTGAAAGAGCTATAGTTCTTTGTAAGGAGTTAGCTACCTATGAGCTAATGTTTGGAGATGCAAATGTTTTTTACAATGAAATAGAGAATTTGGATAAAATAACTGAGGAACAAATATTAAGTACTGTAAATAAAGTACTCACCAATCCGTCAATTCAAATAATAACACCTGATTTATAAGATGCATAGGTAACAGGAAAGGGGTAAATATGAATAACATTTTGGTTATAGAAGATGAGGTTAATGTATCGGAAGTAATTAAAGCTTATTTAGAGAAGGAAGGATATAGGGTTTATTTAAGTAATAATGGACTTAAAGGTTTAGAATTGTTTAATACAATAGACTTTAAGCTTGTTATTCTTGATTTAATGCTGCCTGGCATTTCTGGAGAAGAAGTATGTAGAGCTATTAGAGAAAAATCACAGGTTCATATATTTATGCTTACGGCAAAAGGTGCTTTAGAGGACAAGATAGAGGGTCTTAATATTGGAGCAGATGAATATTTAGTAAAGCCCTTTAGTCCTAGGGAGTTGACTGCAAGAGTTAATGCTCTTTTTAGAAGGATAAATACAGCTGAAGTTCCGGAACTTATTTTTGATGAAGGTAGGCTTATTATTGACAGTGATAAGAGAGAAGTAAAGCTTGAAGGTGAAGATATTTCTTTAACTCCTAATGAATTTGATATACTTCATGTACTAGCATCCAATAGAGGGAAGGTATTCACAAGAGAACAGCTAATAGAGAAAACTATGGGCTATGACTTTGAGGGTTTTGATAGAACTATAGATGTACATGTTAAAAATTTAAGGAAGAAGCTCAAGGAAGATAGAAAACAGCCTAAGTATATAATTACTGTGTTTGGAATTGGATATAAGTTTGGAACAGATTAATGAGTAACAATATTTCCCAGGAAATTAAACTGAGAAAGTTAATGTTTGTGGAGATGAGGTGGCAGGTTGAAGAAAAAGTGGCTTATAAGAAAGACTAGTGCGCCTGTTTTAGAACTTTCTAAAACTACAGGACTTAGCGATACAATCGTTACTATACTAGCCAACAGAGGAATAAAAGAAGCTTCAGAAATTGATAAATTCGTAAAAGCATCCATAAAGGATTTGTACAATCCTTTGCTGATGAAGGATATGGACAGGGGCACTGAAATTATTAAAGAGGCAATTATTAATAATAAGAATATTGTTATTTATGGAGATTATGATGTTGATGGCGTAACAAGTACAGTCGTATTGTACAAGGCTTTAAAATATTGTAGAGCTAATGTAAAATATTACATACCAGATAGAGAGCACGAGGGTTATGGAATCAACAGTGAAAGAATCAGGATGCTTAAGGCAGAAGGAGCTGAAGTAATATTAACTTGCGATAATGGTATCTCAGCAATAGAACAAACTCAAGTTGCAAAAGATTTGGGACTTACTGTGGTTATAACTGATCATCATGAGGTACCTTTTGTTGAAGATAATAAGGGAATTAGAAGCTATGTAATACCAAATGCAGATGCGGTTATAAATCCAAAGCAACAAGATTGCAGCTACCCATTTAAACTTTTATGCGGAGCGGGCATAGCTTATAAGTTTTCAACTGCTTTGTTTAAAAAGGTTGGAGCGGATTTGAATTATCTAGATGAACTAATAGAGTTTGCTGGAATAGGTACAATATGCGATGTAGTAGATTTAATAGGAGAAAATAGAATTATTGCAAAAAATGCTTTATTTAAGTTAACAAGTACAAAAAATATTGGACTAGATGCTTTAATGGATGTACTCGGTATTAAGGGAAAAAAAATTAGTGCTGGAACAATAGGTTTTCAGATTGGACCATGCATCAATGCTACGGGAAGACTTGAAACTGCTGCACTTTCAGTGGAGCTTTTGCTCTGTGAGGATAAAGAAAGAGCAATGGAATTGGCATTATTACTAAGTGATTTAAATAAGAAAAGGCAGTTTATGACTACTAAAAATGTTGAAGAAATAATCCAACTTATTGAAAACTCGGATCTAAAAAATGACAAGGTTTTAGTTGTATTTAAGGAAGATGTTCATGAAAGTATAGCTGGGATTGTAGCCGGAAAAATCAAGGAGCGCTTCAATGTACCTACTATAGTTATAACTGGCGGTAAAGAAATGCCTAAAGGTTCTGGGAGATCTATCGAAGAGTATAATCTATTTGAAGAACTTTTAAAGTGCAAGAATCTCATTGAAAAGTTTGGAGGACATCCGATGGCTGCAGGGCTTTCTATAAAAAAAGACAATATAGCTCTTTTGAGAAGACAGCTTAATGATAATTGCAGCTTAAACAGCGAAGATTTACTGCCAAAGATAAGAATTGATAGAAGAATACCCTTAAACATAATTTCCTTAAGTTTGATCCAACAGCTTGAGATCCTAGAACCATTTGGAAAAGGAAATGAAACACCAGTCTTTGCTGAAAAAGATGTTTTGATCGATAAATTTTATATTTTTGGCAAAGAAGCAAATGTTCTTAAATTTAATCTCATCATGGAGGGCACAGGAAGAAGAATTGATGCTGTATATTATGATGGAGTAGAGGAATTTAAAGAACTTTTAAGAGAACGATATGGCGAAGAATACATTAATCTGTTAAGTGATTATAATTATTCGAAGGATAAAATAAAGATAGATATTATATTTTACCCTTATATAAATCATTATAATGGCATTGATTATCTTCAGCTTAGAATTTCAACATTTAGATTATCCAAACCTTAGTATTTTACATAAGTTTCTGCACATAATAATACTGAACTAAAGCATAGAAATGGAGGGATCAGTATGAATGAAGAGGCTAGAAAGCATGTTGAGCACGCTATTACAAGCTTAAAGGATGTTCAAAATTGCTTAGGAAAAGCATCAAATAACGCAGAAAATGGAACTATGAGAGAAAGAATAGAAAGTCAGATAAGAAGTATAGAGAATTGCTTAGAAGAATGCGACGGCATTTCTTCAGGTCTTTCAAATTTAGCAAAAGAATAACTATATATTTTACTTGAGGCTGTTTTTCAAACTCAGCCTCTTATTTTGTTTAAAATTCGCTTGTAGATAATTACAAATTTATATAGAATATAATTAACGTAGAGAAATACAATTTTTAAGGTATTTTAATTTTATGTGGAGGTTCTAGAATGCAGCAGGAATATGAACGTATTCCGTTTGGGGTAATAGTTTTAAAGGGAAATCCCCTTACCATAGAATACTTAAATTATAGAGTCAAAACAATGCTCGATTTAAATGATGAGTTCATAAATAGCTATATAGATAAATTCTCTGTCCTGAATCAGTATATATCAACTATTTTAGAATGTTTTAAAAAGGGACAGGAAAAAAAGCTAAGCGAGATTGAGCTTGTTAAAAATCGATATTTTACTATTATTATTTTGGGGAAGACAAGCTGTGTAGAGCTTTATATCTTTGAAACTACCGATGAAGTTCTTCAAAATAGAAAAAAATTTGAGTATAATCAAACAAATCTTGTTGAAGAAAGAGAAAAGTTTTTAAATATATCTACTGAGCTTAAAACAAAATGCGATATAATTGAAATTTTAAGAAACAGAGAAAAAGAGCATCTTATGCACCTTAAGGATGTTATAAACAATATTTCGGAAGGCATTATTGTAATCGATAATAAAGGCAAGTTTAATCTTTGCAATAGAGCAGCTTATAGTATTACTGAACTAAATATAGGTGAACTTTTAAATACTTCCGCATTATTTAAAAAATACAATATAGTGAGTGTAGATAATAACAAGGAAATAATTGATATATATGAATATGTATATAAAAACCATATACCAATAAAAAACTATGTAGTAAAGATGATCGAAAAAAACACTAATGCAGAAAAATACCTAGAGATTAATTCGAATCCAATATTTAACATAAAGAAGGAACTAGTCTATACAATTGTAACTTTAAAGGATGTAACTGAAGCTAAAATTCATGAACTTATAGCAGAAGAAAGAGCTAGATTTATCAAGGATGTGGTGAATAATCTTGATGTACCTATTGCTGTTGTAGATTACCCGGAGCTTACATATAAGCTTATAAATAAAAAACATAAGGATATGTCAAAGCATCTTAGGGAAAGTAATTTAGGTGTAGAGGAGTTTATTGGGCGGACTGCCCATCAGGTTTTAGAAGAACATTTAAGCCAGGATTTTTTTAGTATCATGAAGCGTGTTGGAGAAAAAGGAAAAGAATTTTCTGTTTCTCCTTATACCATTATCGATAGGAATGGAAGTGAAAGATACTATAAATTTAAGTTTTCACCTTACAAAGATGCTCTAGGAAATGTAAATAGAATTCATATTCATGGTTTAGATATAACAGATGAACTAAATCATAGCAGAGAACTTGAGAAAGTTACCAGGCTTAAGGATGAATTCTTTACTGTTATTTCTCATGAACTTAGAACACCGTTAACAATTATATATTCCTCTCTGCAGCTTGCAAATGATATTTATAAAGATGAGATTACTCCTAATGTAGAGAAAACTTTAAATAGAATAAGTCAAAACTGCAGCAGACTTTTAAAATTGATAAACAACATCTTGGATGTGTCCAAGGCTGAAGCAGGATTTTTGACATTGAATAATAGCTGTTTTGATGTGGTAAGTGTAACCGAAAATATAGTAGGGTCGGTAAATTTATACGCTAAGAGCAAGGGAATAGACCTTGTATTTGACACCAATGAAGAAGAGTGTCTAGTATACATGGATAGGGATAAGTATGAGAAGGTGCTTTTAAATCTATTATCAAATTCTATTAAATTTACACCAGAAAATAAGCAGATTATGGTGGTGTTGGATATACAGAAAGAAAGCTTTTCTTTAAGGGTTGCGGACGAAGGCATTGGAATACCTCAAGGCAAGATTAACTATATATTTGACAGATTTGCACAGGTAAACACTTCTCTTTCACGAAGAGCTGAAGGAACGGGTATTGGACTATCTCTTGTTAAAAAATTAGTTGAATACATGGAGGGTAATATATCGGTTTTTAGCACCGAAGGTAAAGGTAGTGAATTTATAGTTACTTATAAAAAAACTAATATGCAATCTGAACCTTATAGAGAGGTTGCGACTATTGATACCACAATAAATTATAAAATTGATATAGAGTTTTCAGATATAAATTAAAGAAAGCACAGGTCAATTGTCCTGTGCTTCCCCTATAATAAGTACTATAGGTTCTTTTCGTAAGCTTCAACCATTCTTTTAACCATTTGGCCGCCTACTGATCCATTTTCTCTTGAAGTAAGGTCTCCATTGTAACCTTCTTTAAGATTAACTCCTACTTCTTGAGCAGCTTCCATCTTAAATCTGTCTAATCCTGCCTTAGCTTGAGGAACTAATACTCTATTGTTTCTGTTTGACATATCATTCACCTCCTTTTTCCTTGTTGATTATAGCTTATCCAATGTGACTTTTTATATAATAGAAGGTTACAGGAAGTGCAGGAAAAAGAATACAACTATTAGTAGCAATATATAAACATAAGAATATAACAATAAAAGAATAAAAGAATATATGAAGCTTATGCTTTTTTATAAACTAAAAATAACTGACCAGCCAGAGCCAGTCAGTCATGCTATATTATTATCTTTCATCTAACTACTTAAGTCCTTGTTCATAAGCCTCAACCATTTTTTTAACCATTTGACCGACTACAGAACCATTTTCTCTTGCTGTTAAATCGCCGTTGTAACCTTCACTTAGGTTAACACCAACTTCTCTTGCAGCTTCCATTTTAAATCTATCTAAACCAGCTCTAGCTTGTGGAACTAATGCTTTGTTTCTTCTTGACATTTTTTTATTCCTCCTTTTAGTCGGAACACAGACCGATTAAATCCATTCGCTCCGCTCATTAATTATCCGCTAAAGTTCATTTAGGACTTTAGCCTTCTTTTTTCTGTTTGTGTTATTATGTTGTCCAAATGCGATAGAATTATATTAGTGTACTATAGTCAAGGAAGATAAATTAATCATTTAAATACTTTATATTTTAATTTTGGTATATTATAAAAAAAATTTGTTCAGGTTATATACAAAAAAGCTATTTTATTAGTATATTAATATTAGCGAATTTATTGTAAAGGAAGATGTTAAATTGGAAAATAAAAAAATAATAATGACCGGAGGCGGTTCAGCAGGTCATGTTACTCCCAATCTTGCGCTTATTCCAAGGCTTAAGGAATTAGGCTATGATATAGAATATATTGGTACAGAAGAAGGTATTGAAAGAAAGATTATCGAAGAAAACAAAATAAAATACCATGCAATAGCAAGCGGTAAGCTTAGAAGATATTTTGATGTTAAAAATTTTACTGATCCTTTTAAGGTTGTAAAAGGAATTTGGCAGGCTTATGACATTATTAAAAAGCAAAAACCAAATGTTGTTTTTTCAAAGGGAGGTTTTGTAGCTGTGCCTGTAGTTATTGGTGCTTATTTTAATAGGGTTCCAGTAATAGCTCATGAGTCAGATATTACTCCTGGACTTGCAAATAAGCTTTCTGTTCCATACTGCACAAAGGTATGTGTAACTTTCCCCGAAGCATTAAAAAAACTAAATAAGAACAAAGCAGTTTTAACAGGCACTCCAATTAGAAAGGAACTTTTAGAAGGCAGCCAGATAAAAGGGTTAAGTATCTGCGGCTTTAATCAGGCTAAGCCAGTACTTTATATTATGGGTGGAAGTTTAGGTTCTAAAGCTATCAATGAAAGTATAAGAAAGAATCTAGATAAGCTTTTGCTAAGCTTTAATATAATTCACATTTGTGGAAAAGGAAACATAGATGATAATTTAAATAGCGAGAAAGGCTACAAGCAGTTTGAGTATGTAAATGAAGAACTCCCTCACTTAATGGCTGCTGCTGATATAATCGTTTCAAGAGCTGGTGCAAATTCTATATTTGAATTTTTAGCCTTAAAAAAACCAAATCTTTTAATACCTTTATCAGCAAAGTCAAGCAGAGGAGATCAGATTCTTAATGCTGCATCCTTTGAAAAGTGTGGCTACAGTATGGTTTTACTAGAAGAGGAAGTAAATGAAACAAGTCTTCTAAATAAAATTAAAGAACTTTACGATAGCAAAGAAATTTTTATAAAAAGGATGGAAAAAAATAATTTAGGTGATGGAGTAGAGGCGATAGTTAAGCTCATAGAGAAAGTAAAGAAAAATAATAGTTAGTTGTTAATTCAAAAGGCAGCACTCTCTTAATATAATGTATTATAAGGCATTAAGCCGAAGCTTTATTAAGGAGGATGTTATGAAGATACAATTCTATGGTGCAGCTGGATGTGTTACAGGCTCCTGTCATCTTTTAAAAGTTAATAATAAGAGAATACTATTAGACTGTGGTCTTTATCAAGGTAAGGATGAAAAGGAAAGAGGAAATGAAGAATTTGACTTTAATCCTAAGGAAATAGATTATGTATTGCTATCGCATGCTCATATTGACCACAGCGGCAGAATACCGCTTTTATATAAGAGAGGCTTTAAAGGAGAAGTAATTTGTACTGATGCTACTAGGGATCTATGCAGTGTTATGCTTCCTGACAGTGGGCATATTATGGAGATGGAAACTGAATGGAAGAATAGGAAGAGAGTAAGACAGGGCTTAGATCCAATAGAACCTTTATATACTGCAAAGCTGGCTGGTGTTGCCATATACCTATTTAGAAGCTGTCAGTATAATAAATGGATAGAATTATTTGAAGGATTTAAAGTAAGGTTTAAAGATGCAGGTCATCTGTTAGGGGCTTCTATTATTGAAATGAAAATTAAAGAAAAGGATAAAGGAGAAGTTAAGCTGGTTTACAGCGGTGATTTAGGAAATAAAAATCTTCCTATAATCAAAGATCCTTCTAAAATTGACAATGCCGATTATGTAATTATGGAAACAACTTATGGTGACAGAGTACATCAAAATATAGATAATGAATTCGAGGAACTTATAAAAATAATTAAAACTACCTTCAAAAGAGGAGGAAATGTAATAATTCCATCCTTTGCAGTAGGAAGAACTCAAGAAGTCCTTTATGCGCTTAATCATTATGTAAATAATGATAAGCTTAAAAATGTAACAGTATACGTGGATAGCCCTTTAGCTTCGCAATCTACTAGAATTTTTGAAAAATACACTGATATTTACGATGAGGAAGCAAAAAAACTTATAGAGTCAGGAGATAACCCATTAGATTTTGATGGCTTGGTTTTTAGCGAAACACCAGAGGATTCTGCAAGAATAAATAAAATTCAAAGCGGTGCTTTGGTTATATCTGCAAGCGGCATGTGTGAAGCGGGAAGAATAAAACATCATTTAAAGCATAATCTTTGGAGAAAAGAGTGTTCTATCGTATTTGTAGGATATCAGGCTGAAGGAACTCTAGGAAGAGCTATTTTAGACGGATCGAAAAAAGTAAAAATATTCGGTGAAGAAATTGCAGTAAACGCAGAAATATATGCACTCCAAGGTCTGTCTGGCCATGCGGACAAAGATGGACTTTTGGATTGGGTGAAAGGCTTTAAGAAACCTCCTAAGGAAATTCTTTTGGTGCATGGAGATGAAGAGGCGCGAAACAGCTTTATGAGAGTTTTAGCTGATGAGGGCTACAAAGCTAGAGTGATGAAAACCGGAGAAAAATTTATAATTAATGATTATAAAACTAAAGTTACTATAGATTACAAAGATAAAATAATTAAACTTTTGAGTTCAATTGATGATATGGATGAAATAGATAAAACTATTCTTTTGGATCACATTAAAAATATATTGGATCAATAAAAATTTAAGGAAGATTCTGCAGGATGTATTCTTGTAGGGTCTTTTTTTGTTTTATTTACCAGAGTTAGAAATTGTTCTCTAAGTAACCATTAGAATTTGAAATAAATTAAAAAAGAATTAACAAAATATATAATGAGGTGATAAACAATGAAGAAATTAGGTGTATTTTTATTTAGTGTGTTTGTTTTAATTTGTGCAAAAACGTCTGTACACGCACAACCTATAACTTACACAGTTAGGTCTGGAGACAGCATGTGGAAGATAGCAGTAAGATATCAGATTGGTGTATCTGAAATCATAAGTGCAAATCGCCAAATAACAAATCCTAATATGATATATCCAGGTCAGAGACTTACAGTTCCTAACATAGATGATGTTAAGGCGTTAGAAAATGAGGTAATTAGATTAGTTAATATTGAAAGAAGCAAACATGGTCTTGCACCTTTAAAAGCAAACTGGGAGCTTTCAAGAGTTGCAAGAATAAAGTCTCAGGATATGAAGAATAAAGGATACTTTTCCCACTATTCTCCAACCTATGGATCTCCATTTGATATGATGAAGAAGTTTGGTTTTAGTTTCTACAGTGCAGGCGAGAATATTGCCATGGGACAAAGAACTCCACAAGAAGTTATGACAGCTTGGATGAATTCTCCAGGACACAGAGCCAATATACTAAAGGCAGATTTTAAAGAAATAGGTGTTGGTCTTGCTAGGGATGGTTCATTGTATTGGACACAAATGTTCATGACTAGATAATATATAAAAAATTCTCTCTGATAAAATAGAGAGAATTTTTTATTCAAAAAAGTTTTTATAATTGTCAAATAATTAACATGCCTAAAGGTTGAATTATTAAAATTATAGTATATAATAGTAATTGGGCCTGTACTATTATTTGGTACTCAAATGATAACAATGGACAAGTAGGTAATTTATATTGCTGGCTTTGTTTGATTTATAATCTATTTGTTGTTTCATTGTTTATTCGTACCTGTATCAATAAATAAAAATTTATTATATAGAAAGAAGGTAGCCAAATGAGAAAGATGAAAACTATGGACGGTAATACCGCTGCCGCTCACGTAGCCTATGCCTTTACAGACGTAGCTGCAATTTTCCCTATAACTCCATCATCACCAATGGCTGAGCATGTTGACGAATGGAGCTCACAAGGAAGAAAAAATATTTTTGGACAAGAAGTTAAAGTTGTTGAAATGCAATCTGAAGCTGGAGCAGCAGGAGCTGTACACGGATCACTTCAAGCAGGAGCTTTTACAACAACATTTACAGCATCACAAGGTCTTCTTTTAATGCTTCCAAATATGTACAAGATAGCTGGAGAACTATTACCAGCAGTATTCCACGTAAGTGCTAGAGCTATAGCTGCTCATGCTCTTTCAATATTCGGAGATCACCAAGACGTAATGGCAGCTAGACAAACTGGATTTGCACTTCTTGCAGCAAGCAGCGTTCAAGAAGTTATGGATTTATCTGCAGTAGCTCACTTATCAACATTGAAGGGAAGAGTACCTTTCTTAAACTTCTTTGATGGTTTTAGAACTTCACACGAAGTACAAAAAATCGAAGTTTTAGAATATGATGAATTAAAGGCTCTTGTAGATGAAGAAGATATTAAGGCTTTCAGAAAGAGATCCTTAAATCCAGAGAGACCAGTTACAAGAGGAACTGCTCAAAATCCAGACATTTACTTCCAAGGAAGAGAAGCATCTAATAGATTCTATCAAGCCATACCTGAATTAGTAGAAAACTACATGGCTGAGATAAACAAGCTAACAGGAAGAGACTATCACTTATTCAACTACTATGGAGCAGCAGATGCTGAAAACATAATAGTTGCCATGGGATCAGTTTGTGAAGTTATTCAAGAAACAGTAGATTATTTAAATGCTAGAGGAGAAAAAGTAGGTCTTTTAAATATTCACTTATTTAGACCATTCTCTATTGAGCACTTTATGAAATACATACCAAAGACAGTTAAGAAGATAGCTGTACTTGATAGAACAAAGGAACCAGGATCAGCTGGTGAACCACTATATCTTGATGTAAAGAACGCTTTCTATGACAGTGAAATAAGACCTTTAATAGTTGGTGGAAGATACGGCTTAGGTTCAAAGGATACTACACCTGGACAAATAGTTGCTGTATTTGACAACTTAAAGCAAGACAAGCCTAAGAACGGCTTTACTGTTGGTATAAATGATGATGTAACTTTTACTTCACTTCCAGAGGGAGAAGAAATAGATGTTGCAGATCCATCAACAAAGGCTTGCAAGTTCTGGGGACTTGGTTCAGACGGAACTGTAGGAGCTAACAAGAGTGCTGTTAAGATTATAGGAGACCATACAGACCTTTATGCACAAGCATACTTTGCTTATGACTCAAAGAAGTCTGGCGGAATTACTATTTCTCACTTAAGATTTGGTAAAAACCAAATTAAGTCTCCATATTTAATAAACAAGGCAGACTTTGTTGCTTGCCATAATCAATCATATGTTAACAAATATGATGTTTTATCAGGACTTAAGAAAAATGGAGTATTCCTACTAAATTCTATTTGGGATTCTGAAGGACTTGAAAAACATCTTCCAGCAACTATGAAGAGATTCATAGCCGAAAACGACATTAAATTCTATACATTAAATGCTGTTAAGATAGCTCAAGAAATCGGTCTTGGCGGAAGAATAAACATGATAATGCAATCTGCCTTCTTTAAGCTTGCTAACATAATTCCAATAGAGGATGCTGTTAAGTATCTTAAGGATGCTGTTGTTGCTTCCTATGGCTTAAAGGGAGAAAAGATTGTTAACATGAACTTCGCTGCTATCGATAAAGCTCTTGAAGCTTTAGTACAAGTTGAAGTTCCAGAAAGCTGGAAAGATGCTTATGAAGAAGCAGCTGCTACTGTAGCGGTACCAGACTTTATAAAGAATGTTCTTGAACCAATGAACAGACAAGAAGGAGATAAACTTCCTGTAAGTACATTCATGGGAATAGAAGATGGTACTTTCCCACAAGGAACAGCAGCTTATGAAAAGAGAGGAATAGCTATCAATGTTCCAGAATGGAATATAGATAAGTGCATACAATGTAATCAATGTTCATATGTATGTCCTCATGCTGCTATAAGACCATTCTTAGCGAATGAAGAAGAAGTTAACAATGCACCAGAAAGCTTCATTACAAAGAAAGCTCAAGGTGGAAAGACTTTTGAAGGCTTAAACTACAGAATTACTGTAGACGTACTAGATTGTACTGGCTGCGGAAACTGTGCGGATATCTGCCCAGCTCCAGGAAAAGCTCTTACAATGATGCCTGTTGAAACTCAATTAAATGAGCAAAACAACTGGGAGTATGCAGTAAGCCTTTCACATAAAGAAAACCCAATGAACAAAGAAACAGTAAAGGGAAGCCAATTTGAGCAGCCATTACTTGAGTTCTCAGGCGCTTGCGCAGGTTGTGGAGAAACTCCATACGCTAGACTTGTTACTCAATTATTTGGTGACAGAATGATGATTTCCAATGCTACTGGATGTTCATCAATTTGGGGTGCAAGTGCTCCTGCTACACCATACACAACTAACCACAATGGACATGGTCCAGCTTGGGCTAACTCATTATTTGAAGACAATGCTGAGTTTGGCTTTGGTATGTTCCAAGGTGTAAGACAAATAAGAGAAAGATTAGCTTTAGTAGCTTCAGAAGCATTAACTCAAGAGATAAGCGAAGAGTTAAAGGGTGCACTTCAAGCTTGGCTTGACAGCTTTAAAGATGGAGAAGGTTCAAAGAAGGCAACTCTTAAGATGCTTTCACTTCTTGAAGCTGAGAAAGATAAGAGTGCAGCTATTGCTGACCTTTATGAAAATAGAGAATACTTAATTAAGAAGTCACAATGGATTTTCGGTGGAGACGGATGGGCTTATGACATCGGATACGGTGGATTAGATCACGTGCTTGCTTCAGGAGAAGATGTAAATGTTCTTGTATTCGATACAGAAATTTATTCAAATACTGGAGGACAATCTTCAAAGGCAACTCCAACTGCTGCAATAGCTAAGTTTGCTGCTTCAGGAAAGAGAACTAAGAAGAAAGACCTTGGTATGATGGCTATGAGCTATGGTTATGTATACGTAGCACAAATAGCTATGGGTGCTGACAAGAATCAAACTATAAAGGCAATATCTGAAGCTGAAAAATATGACGGACCATCCTTAATAATAGCTTATGCTCCATGTATAAGCCAAGGTATTAAGTCTGGAATGGGTAAGAGTCAAGCTGAAGAGAAGAAGGCTGTTGATGCTGGATACTGGCATATGTACAGATTCAACCCAACATTAAAAGATGCTGGAAAGAATCCATTTACACTTGACTCCAAGGAGCCAACTGCTTCCTTCAGAGAGTTCTTATTAGGTGAAGTTAGATATGCTTCCTTATTAAAGGCATTCCCAGAGCATGCAGAGGCATTGTTCGAGAAGACTGAAAAGGACGCTAAAGAAAGACTTGATTCCTATAAGAGACTTGCTGCTAACCTATAATTTTTAAAAGATTGGACTGCGTGAGATACCGCAGTCTGATTTTTTTAAAAGAAAATTTATAAAAACACTTTTAATATTAGTAAATTAAGGGTACAATGTTAACATAACTCGTAATTCAAGGAGGATTTTTTAATGAGCGATGAAAAACTACACAACTGCGGTTGTGACGACAATAGCTGTGGCTGTGGAAATGACCATGACCACGATCACGGACATGAAGGTTGTGGCTGCGGACATGACCATGATCATGACCACGGACCTATGATAGTAGATTTAGAAGATGAAAACGGAAATGTAGTTTCCTGCGAAGCTATAGACGGTTTTACTTACAAGGAAAATGACTATATATTAGTTCAAAATCCTGATGATGGTTCAGTTTACCTATTCAAGATAGTAGGTGAAGAGGGAGAACTTGTAGTTCCTGATGAAGAGGAATTCGAGGAAGTATCCAAATACTATGAGCAAAGTCTAGAAGACGAAGAATAATAATTAAGGCCGCTACGTTGTTAGCGGTCTTTAGTTTTAGTATTGGACAAAATTCTTATATTTATATATTTACATATTGAAAGGAGATAGATGATTATGGAGAAGTTAGCAATTTTTGATGTAGATTTCACACTTACGAAGAGAGAAACTTTGCTTGAGTTTTATAGCTTTATGATTAAAAAGAACCCTAAACACATATTGCATTTGCCAAAAATCTTTGCATATTCAGCACTTTATGTTTTGAAGATTATTCCACTAAGAAAAGCTAAGGAAGCTTTTATAAGCTTTGTTGATGGAATTAAAGAAAAAGAGATGCAGAATCATGTAAAGGACTTTTATGAAAAAAGGTTAAGTAAAATTTTATACAAAGATGCCATAGATATGATGAGAAAGCTTAAGGCAGAAGGGTATAAGGTATATCTTATATCTGCATCAGCTGAGTTTTATTTAAATGAACTATACAATATAAAGGAGGTAGATAAGGTTATAGGAACTAGATTTATATGCGAGAACGGGATTTATAAAGGTGTTATGCATGGGGAGAACTGCAAAGGCAAGGAAAAGGTAAAAAGACTTATGGAAGAACTTAAAAAAGATAATATAGAAGTAGACTTTAAGAATTCTTATATGTTTTCAGATTCCTTAGCAGACTTGCCTTTGTTTAAATTAGTTGGAAAGCCGTATTTGATAAATTACAAAAAAGGACATGAAAGTATTGAAATTTTAAGATGGAAATAATAAAAGCAACTTTAAATTTAAGGAGCTTTTAATTTTAAATAAATAATAGATATGGAGGCAGAAATACCATGAGCGAATGTTATAGACAACTGTTTATCAAGAATTCTGAGGTAACAAGCAGGGAGAATTTTTCAGACAGTATGATTACAGAGGGGACATCACTTTATGAGGTTGTAAGAGTAATTGAAGGAGTTCCTCTGTTTTTAGAAAAGCATTTAGAAAGACTTAAAAATTCTGCGGCTATTGTTAAGCTTGAGCTTTGGATGAACATTGGAGAAATCAAAGGCAAGATGCTTGAGTTAATGAAAATAAACAATGTATATGAGGGTAATATTAAGCTTGTATTTAACTATAGTGAGAAAAAAGAGGAGAATACGTTTCTTACCTATTTTTTAAAACACCATTATCCAAGTAAAGAACAATACAAAGAAGGTGTTCCGACAATAACTTGCTTTATGGAAAGATCAAATCCTAATGCAAAGGTTATAAATTCAAACCTTAAAAGTACAACTGATGAGATGATGAAGAAGACAGGGGCCTATGAAGCCATATTAATAGATAAAAATAATAAGATAACAGAAGGGAGCAGATCTAATATTTTTATGGTGGAAAAAGATACTGTAGTAACCTCACCAGTTGAAGATGTACTTCCTGGTATAACTAGAGAATTTATAATCGAGGCATGCAGAAGAGAAAACATTAGATTCCTGGAGGAGAGAGTAGACCATAGGGATATAGATAAGTTGGATGCTTTGTTTATAACAGGAACTTCACCCAAAGTTCTACCAATAAATAAAGTAAACGACAATGTTTTCTATTCCTCAACAAATATTGTTGTGCAAAATATAATGAGTGCTTATAATAGAATTATTGAAGAATATATAAGAAACAATAAAGAAAATATAAAATTAGACGAAAATTAGATTAAGAGGTTATGTCGTTATTTCTGAGTTTGGGGGGATAACTGTGAAAGAAAACAATGAAAAACCTATCAGGCACCTAAATGTTAAGTATTCTGACAATAAATTAGAGGCTTATATAAGCATAAACTATTTACCGGATTTTGAAGGCACCTATCCTCCTTATTTTACTCCAAGCGAAATTAAAAGTGAACTTTCAAAGTTAAATATTATTTATGGCCTTATGGAGGAAGTTATTGAGGATTGTTCAAATCAGAAAGATGTTTATGAGGTTTTAATTGCTAAGGGGGATTCGCCTGTAAATGGCGAAGACGATATGCTGCTATTAAAATTTGAAGTTGATAAGGATATTAAAAAACTAAATGAAGATAGTAATGGTCGAGTAGATTTCAAAAGTATAGGAGCTATAAACGCGGTGCATCAGGGGGAGGTTATTGCAGTACGTATACCTGGCAAGGAAGGTATTGCTGGAATGGATGTAACTGGCAAGCAGATAAGCCCAAAGTCTAGAAAGGTAATAAAGCTTAAGGCGTCACAGGGCTGTGAGCAAACAGATGAAAACACAATTGTCTCATCTATTAACGGTAAGCCATCCATGAAAAATAATGTATTTTATGTTTATAAATCACATCAAATTGCCAAGGATGTAGATTTAGGAACAGGCAACATCGCTTTTTTAGGTGATGTTATTGTACAAGGCAATGTTAGAGAGGGTATGAAGGTATATTCGGGAAACTGTATTACTATCATGCAGAATGTGGAGAAAGCTGAAATAAAGGGAATAGGGGAAATTATAGTTAAGGGGAATGTTATTAATTCTAACGTTGTTGGTGGGGGCGAAGATGCGACAAAGCTTAAAACAATAGAAAATCTTAGTGAATTTCAAGGATCTCTTAAAGAAATGGTTGAGGCCATCGAGGAAATTAAAAAATTTAATCTTTTAGGTTACGATACAACAGATGGACAAATTATTAAACTACTTCTGGAAAATAAATTTAGAATTATCCCAAAACTGTGCATGCTGGTAATTTCTGAAGACATTAAAGATAAACAAAAGGGTGATCTTGAGCTTTGCGAAATTTCAAGTTTTGTAAAAGCTAAACTTATAGGCTTAGCGCCCCATAACATAAAGCACTATAGTGAACTCTTTTTCCTTATGGATCTAATAAAGGAGAAGATTAAAGTTCTGCAGTCATCATTATCAATACCTGTAAATGTTAAACTAGCTTATTGCCAGGATTCACAAATAAGCAGTTCAGGAGACATTATCGTTTCAGGAAGAGGGGCATATGTATCCCATCTTACCGCCCATCATGATGTGTACTTTACTCAGCCTGGAAGCGTCTGTAGGGGAGGTGCAGTAAAGGCTGGCAATTACATAAAGTGCAAACAAGTTGGGAGTACAGGCGGTGTTGTTACAAGACTTAATGTTTTAGATAAAGGGCAGATTTGGGTTGATGCAGCTTATGAAAACACAATTCTAACTATTGGCTGTAGAGAGTTTGTTGTAGATTATCCTAGTAAAGAGGTACATGCCTACCTAGATGAAGACAGGGAAATTGTAGTTGAAAGACTAAGATTGTAAGGAATACAGGAGGCGTAACAATTGATAATTGCTACGCACAGAATAAGGAATACAGGAGGGTCAATATGGAGAATAAAAATATAAAAGTTTTGATATTCAGCATTAATGGAGAATATTATGCCACTGACATAATGGAAGTGGAAAGGATAATAAGCTATGAAGAAACAACAAAGCTTCCAGATTCACCAAGCTTTGTTGAAGGAGTAATAACCTACGAAGGAAATGTGCTTCCTGTTATTTCACTAGCCAAGAAATTTGGTCTTGGATATGGTGAAAAAAGCAGCGACTCAAAAATAATAGTGGCTAAACAGGATAATACAAAAATAGGTATAATTGTTGATGTAGTTTCTGAAGTTAAAGATGTTAGTACAAATAATATAGAAAATCCACCAGAAATAGTAGCTGGAATCTCAAAACGATATATTAGAGGACTTATAAAGATTGATAAAAAGATAATAATCTTTTTAAACCTTGGGACAATTTTATCGGATGAAGAAAAGACTTTTTTATAATTAGGTGAAGTTATGGAAGTAAGAGAAATCAAAGTCGGAATTGCAGATCTTAATGCTGGTTCAGCTCCAGATAAATTAATTACTGTGGGACTGGGCTCATGTATCGGGATTGCGCTATATGATAAGGTACTTGGCATAGGTGGGTTAGCACACATAATGCTCCCAGACAGCACACTATTCAACACTGTAAATAATCCTATTAAATTTGCGGATTTGGCTATTCCGATGCTGCTCTCAAGAATGGAAAAGCTTGGAGCGACAAAGAAAAACTTAAGAGCTAAGATTGCTGGAGGCGCCTCCATGTTTAATTTTTCTGACAAAAGTATGATTATGGATGTTGGAAATAGGAATAGTCAAGCGGTTAAAGCTGTGCTTGAAAAGCTATCCATACCAATTCTAGGTGAAGATGTTGGAGGGAACAAAGGTAGAACAATGATTTTTGATACCAAAACTGGAATTGTACAAATAAGGACTGTTGGTTTAGGTATAAAAGAACTATAATGGAGTGATGTTTCTTGAGAAAAGTCAAAGTTTTAGTTGTAGATGATTCTGCTTTAATGAGAAAAATAATATCAGATATGATAAATTCGGAAGAGGATATGCAGGCTGTAGATATTGCAAGAAATGGACAAGATATGTTTGATAAGATTTCAAAACATAATCCAGATGTAGTGACTTTAGATGTGGAAATGCCTGTAATGGACGGAATATCTGCGTTAAGAGAAATTAAAAAAAGGAATCTTAACACACAGGTTATCATGTTAAGCAGCGTATCTGTAAAAGGAACAGCACTAACAATGGAATGCCTTGAAGCTGGGGCTTTTGATTTTGTGTCAAAGCCGTCAGGAGCAATATCCTTAGATATAAATAAAGTTAAAGACGAGTTAATTGAGAAAATAAGACTAGCTTATAATAAAGACAATTTGGCGTCGGTTGAAATAGAAAGAGTAAAACCTGTTAGAAAAAGCTTAACTAATAAAATAGAAGCTGTAGTGATAGGTGCATCTACAGGTGGGCCTAAAGCGCTCTATTCAGTTATTACAGCACTTCCAGAAAAGCTAGGAGTTCCTGTATTTATTGTACAGCATATGCCAGTGGGATTTACTAAAGCTTTTGCTGACAGACTGAATTCAAATAGTAAAATAAAAGTAGTTGAGGCTTCTGAGGGTGATTTTGTAGAGAAGGATGTAGTCTACATAGCCCCAGGCGGCTATCATATGGAAGTTCAGAGCGATAAAAAAATACATTTAAATACTGAGCCAGCAATATGGGGAGTTAGACCAGCTGTGGATAAGCTTTTTATATCAGCTTCCAAGGTCTATGGTTCTCACCTTTTAAGTATTGTACTAACTGGTATGGGCAAAGATGGAGCACAGGGTACAGTTGAGATAAAGAAAAATGGTGGAATTACAATTTCAGAGGATAAATCAACTTGTACAATATATGGTATGCCTAAGGCAGCTTACGAAACAGGAATGATAGATTTGATAGTACCAATACATGAGGTCTCTGCACAGATAATAAGATTAGTTGGGGGAAGATAATTTTGCCTATGGATTTAGCATACTTTGAGCAATGGGTATTAAAAGAATTTAATATAAATTTGTCAGCTTATAAATCTAATCAGCTTCATAGAAGAATACTAAGTTTAATGTCAAGAGTTGGAGCCAACACAATAGAAGATTATATTGCCCTTCTTAAAAAAGATCCAGCTCAAAGGCAAAAGTTTTTGGACTTTATAACTATTAATGTAACTGAATTCTTTCGAAATCCTGAAATATTTGAAGAGCTTAAAGATAAGCTGAAGAATGAATTGCTGCCTAAAAGCAACAGCTTGAAGGTATGGAGTGCTGCTTGTTCAATTGGAGCTGAACCATACTCTTTAGCCATGATACTGGATAGTTTAAATTCTTCAGGAAGACATAAGATTGTTGCAACAGATATAGATGCAACAATTCTTAACAAAGCTAGAGCTGGAGAATATGTTTATTCAGAAGTGAAGAATGTGAGGAAGGAACTATTAGATAAATACTTTAAAATATCAGGAGACAAATATATAATAGATTCTAGGATTAGAAGCATGGTAACTTTTAAAAAACATGACCTCATTCTTGAAAATTATGAAAAAGATTTTGATTTAATAGTATGCAGAAATGTTGTAATATATTTTAATCAAGATGTAAAAGATGAAATATACAGGAAATTCAGCGCATCTTTAAAAAAAGGTGGTCTGCTATTTGTAGGGGCTACGGAAAGCATATACAACTATAGGGATTATGGTTTTGATAAAGCATCTACGTTTATATATAGAAAGCTATAGTAAATAGAGGAGGAAGTTTATGGATACATCTCAATATCTCTCAATGTTCCTTGAGGAATCAATGGACAATCTTCAAAGCTTGAACGAGTGTCTACTTAATCTTGAACAAGAGCCAGGTAATGTGGACAAGTTAAATGAAATATTTAGAATAGCACATACTATAAAAGGTATGGCGGCTACAATGGGATTTAGTGTTATGGCGGAACTTACACATAAAATGGAGGACGTTTTAACAAAATTCCGAGAAGGGGAGCTAAAGGTTACTCAAAGAGTAGTGACTGTACTGTTTCAGTGTTTGGATACTCTTGAAGTTATGGTAAATAATATTTCTGAGGGAAACGATGGAATTGTTTCAATTGAAGAAATAATAAATAGCCTTGAAGCTATAGCAACTGGTGTGGAAGAAGATACAGTTCAAAAAACAGAGGTCAAGGAAGCTAATTCGCAGATAAACTTAAACGAATATGATTTAAATATAGTAAAACAAGCAGCTTATAAGGGATTCAGTGCTTATGAAATAAAGATAAGCTTAAGTGAAAATACTTTACTTAAATCAGCTAGAGCATTTTTAATCTTTAAGAGCTTGGAGGAGAATGGAGAAATAATAAAATCTGTTCCTTCTGCTGAGGATATAGAAAGTGAAAACTTTGAATTTGAAATAGGTCTTGTTTATTTAACAAACAAAACCAGTGAAGATATACATGAAAGCCTGATTAACATTTCTGAGGTTGAGAAAGTTTGCATTACTGCTTTAAATTCAGCTGAAATTCAAGATATTGATATTAAGCCAGCTGTTGTTCATAGTGAAGTTGAAGAAAATGCAGCAAAAGCTATAGTGCAGAATGCGAAAGAGGCTCAAAAAGTTAAGGAAACTCCTAAGGAAGCTGTTACGCATAAGAAAACTCACCAATCAGTTAGAGTTGACTTAGAGAGGCTTGATAAGTTCATGAATATGGTATCAGAACTTGTTATTCATAGAACTAGGCTGGAACAGATAAGCAGCAACCACAGACTTGTAGAACTTAATGAAACTCTTGAACAGGTAGCAAGAACTACCTCAGATCTTCAAGACCTTGTAATGAAGATAAGAATGATGCCGTTAGATGTTGTGTTTAACCGTTTCCCTAGAATGGTAAGAGATTTATCGGTAGAGCTTAATAAGGAAATAGAACTTGTAATTCAAGGGCAGGATACAGAACTTGATAGAACAGTTATAGATGAAATAGGCGAACCTCTTATACACTTAATAAGAAATGCAGCAGATCATGGAATTGAAAGCAAGGAAGACAGAATACTAAAAGGAAAAGACCCTGTTGGAAAGATAAAGCTTATTGCTTATCAGGAAGGCACTAAAGCAGTTATAAAAGTAGAAGATGACGGAAAGGGTCTTAGCTTAGATAAGATTAAGGCAAAAGCAGAAAAGCTTGGAATTAATACTGATGGAATGTCAGATGCTGATATTAGAAATCTTATATTTGTTCAAGGCTTCAGTACAAATGAAATTGTTACAGATATATCTGGCAGAGGCGTAGGGATGGATGTAGTTAAAACAAAGATATCAGCCCTTGGCGGAACTGTTGATGTTATTAGTGAAATTGACAAAGGAACCTCTTTTATTATAAGATTACCTTTGACACTTCAAATAATTCAGGCTCTACTAGTTAAGGTAGGTACTGAAACTATGGCTATTTCTCTTGGATATATAGATAGAGTAATAGACTACAAGGATGAGTTAGTAAAAAAGACAAATAATAAAGAGGTTATAATATATAACGGGAATGTTATTCCTTTAATAAGGGTAAATAAGAAGCTTAATATAGAGCCAGGTGAAAACCATAAGAACTACATAGTAATAGTTAAGGTTGGCGAAAAAGTAGTTGGTCTTCTTGTAGACTCATTATTTGGACAGAAGGAAATAGTTATCAAACCTCTTGGAAAAACACTTCAAGGTTTAAAAGAATATATCGGTGCAACAATCCTTGGAGATGGATTAGTAACTCTAATATTGGATGTTGCGGCTCTTATATAGAGGAGGCAGTTATGGGATATTTGAACTTAAGTCCAATTCAGCTGGATGCTCTAAAGGAAGTTGGAAATATTGGAGCAGGGAATGCTGCTACTGCACTTTCTCAACTAATCAATAAAAAGGTTGATATGACAGTACCAGCAGTTAATGTAGTTCCGTTTGAAACAATATTTTCAAGAATAGGCGGAGAAGACATAGTTATAGGTGTTGTGGTAAGAGTTCTTGGGGATACACCAGGTAATATACTCTTTATATTTGAAAGAGAAGGTGCTTTTAACCTTATTGAGACGCTTACAGGACAAAGAGAAGAGAATTTAAGCGAAATGGGTAATTCTGTTATATGCGAAATCGGGAACATTATTTCTAGTTCATTTATGAACGCTATAGCAAAGTTTACTAACCTTTTGATAATGCCTTCAGTACCAGCTGTAGCTTATGACATGCTGGGAGCAATACTATCCACAACATTTATAGAATCCGGGCAGTTTGACGACTCTGTATTAGATATTGAAACAATGTTCGTGGAAACAGACTCTAAGATAAGCGGGCATTTTTACTATATACCAATGCCTGGTTCACTAGAAAAAATATTAAGTGTATTAGGTGTTGAATAAAGATCAAAAGCAATAAATAGTTTAAAAAATAAAAGGCTTTACATGCACAAAAAGAAATATAAGGAGGATTTTCAATAATGGCTTCAAGAGTATTAATAGTTGATGATGCTGCATTTATGAGAATGATGATAAAGGATATATTAGAAAAGAACGGCTTCCAGGTAATTGGTGAAGCTAATAATGGTCTAAAGGCTGTAGAAATATATAAAAAGGAAAAACCAGATGTAGTAACAATGGATATTACTATGCCAGATATGGATGGAATAGAGGCAGTTAAAGCTATAAAAGCCTTTGATCCAGCAGCTAAAATTATAATGTGCAGTGCTATGGGTCAGCAGACAATGGTAATGGATGCTATTAGAGCGGGAGCAAAAGACTTTATCGTTAAGCCATTTCAGCCAGATAGAGTACTAGAAGCTATCAGAAAAGTATTAGGATAGCGGGGAGGATTTATTATGCAAGTAGTAATCTTCAATGTTGGAGACGAACAATTTGCAGTAGAAACTGTAAAGGTTCAAAGTATTAATGACACCATGGGAATTACCAAAGTTCCTAAAGCTCCTCAGCATATAAAAGGACTTATAAATCTTAGAGGAAATATTATTTCGTTATTAGATATCAATTTATTATTGGATATAGAAAAAAAAGAAGATGGACAGAATAACATTATTATTTTAGAGACAGAGGATGAATTGGTAGGTATTACCGTTGATCAGGTTGATGAGGTCTTAGATATCGATGAAGATATGATTGAAAAAGTAGAAAGCGATAGAAGAAAGGCTTTCATAAAAGGTGTAATTAATTTTAGCCATAGAATTGTTACATTAATAGACATAGATAGACTTCTATCAAATTAGAGTAGAAATGAGGGGAAAGTATGGCAGAAGTATTGTCTCAAAACGAAATAGATGCTCTCCTGTCTGCCTTATCCTCTGGTGAATTAAAACCAGAAGAGCTTCCAAAGGATGAAGAAAAGCAAAAGGTTAAGCCATATGACTTTAAGAGCCCTCAAAAGTTTTCTAAAGAGCATATAAGGACTTTAGAGCTTATTCATGATAATTATTCAAGAATAATATCGAATTATTTAACTGCTCAGGTTAGAAGCAATGTTAAAGTTAAAATAGAGTCAGTTGAGCAGATAACTTATGAGGAATTCATTCATTCTATAGCAAACCCTACAGTGCTTACCATTTTTAAAATGCCTCCTTTAAATGGGTCAATACTATTTGAAACTAATCCCCAATTTGTGTTTCAAATAATTGACGTACTGCTTGGAGGAACTGGTACTGGCAAATACAAGATGAGAGAGTTTACTGATATAGATAAGAATATAATAAAGCATGTAAATAAAGGTCTTATAAGCAGTATGAAGCTGGCATGGGAGGATGTACTGGAGGTACAACCTGAGATAGAGGGTCTTGAAACAAATCCTGCCCTTAACCAGACTCTAGCACCTACAGAGCCGGTAGCGCTTATAACTTTCTCTGTAGAAATGAATAAGAGCAATACTTTTATAAATATTTGCATACCTTATCTAAGTATTGAGAAGGTTCTCGACAGGCTTGTTGTTCAATATTGGTTCCAGGAAAATGATGAGGTAGTATTAAAAGAATCCAGAGAAAAGCTAAAAAATCGACTAAATATTGTTAATGTATCTCTTACAGCTGTTTTAGGCAGCACCAACATAACCATAGACGATTTTTTAAAGCTATCAGTTGGAGATGTTGTGACTTTAGATAATAAGAGCACAAGTCCGGTTGAACTTAAGGTTGAAGATAAGGCTTATTATTATGGAAAGCCGGGGGTTATAGGAAAAAACCTTGGAGTTCAAATAATAGATATTATAGACAAGGAGGTGGAAAACTATGAGTAGTGGATTTCTTTCACAAGAAGAAATAGACTCTTTATTAAATGGAGGAAGCTTAAGTACTGAACCACCACAGGAAGAACTTCTTTCAGATATAGAAAAGGATTTGCTAGGAGAGATAGGAAATATCTCTATGGGATCAGCTTCTACAGCTTTATCACAAATTATTGGACAGCAAGTTAATATAACTACTCCAGTAGTTAGTGTTACAACTTTAAATAAGCTAAAGGAAAATTTCGAAGTCCCCAATATAGCTTTAGAAGTAATGTATACTTCTGGAATCACCGGAGAAAATCTTTTAGTAATGAAAATTACAGACGCTGCAATCATAGCTAATCTCATGATGGGTGGAGACGGAAAAATAGAAATGAATGAGTTGTCTGAGATAGAAGAAAGTGCAGTTTCAGAAGCAATGAATCAGATGATAGGCTCTGCAGCTACCTCAATGGCTACTATGTTTGCCAGAGAGGTGAATATATCTCCGCCTCATTCAAAGGTTTGGAGAGATTCCACCAACAACTTTACAGAAGCTATAGATGAGGATGAAAATATTATCCAGGTATCTTTTAAGATTACTATTGGAGAACTTGTAGACAGTACTATTATGCAGCTTCTTCCTATGGAGACAGCTAAAAAGATTGTGTCTATAATGATGGGAACAGAGTCAAACGATACAGCTAAGCCTCAAATTGAGGAAAAGCCGATACAAACTACTTATGAAGCTCCAGCACATACCTATAAGGAGCCTGAACAGGCAAGGCGTTCAGAACCTGCTGTAGAAATTAACAGAGCAGCTTTTCAGCCCTTGAGAGAAAGCAGCGTATCTTCTGCACCTAAAAACATTGACTTGATTTTAGATGTTCCATTAGAAATATCTGTTGTGCTTGGCAGAACTAAAAAGAGTATAAAAGATATTTTAAATCTTGGAACAGGTTCCCTTATTGAACTTGATAAGTTGGCAGAAGAACCGGTAGAAATTTTAGTAAATGGAAAAATTGTTGCCTTTGGAGAGGTTGTTGTAGTAGATGAAAACTTTGGTGTTAGAATCAGCAGCATAGTAAGCGGGGCAGAAAGAGTTAAGTCATTATCTAAATAAAATTTTTGAGGAAATAAAGTATTTGCTTTATTTCTTTTTTTTCCTCTAAATTTTTTTAAATAATGTACGATAATTAATTAGCATAATGTGAAAGAATATTATTTAGGAGTGATATATATGAAAATAAATGGAGCTTCCGTAAATAAGGTTGTTAACTTATATAGTTTTAATAAAAAACTAACGGAGAAAACTACGGTAAATACCAATAAAGACACTATAGAGATTTCAAGTCTTGGTAAAAGCCTGAGCTCCTATTCTGTGGAGGAAGGCTTTGAAAACTCTGCTGAGAAGATTGAAAAACTTAAGAAGGAAGTTTCTCAAGGAACGTACAAGGCTGATTCTAAACTTGTTGCAAAGAAAATGCTTGATAATATTAAAGGGAGAGGGATTTAACCTTGAAAATAGAATTAAATAGCATTATTGTTGATGAAATAGCCTCAGTAAATAAGCTTTTAGAAGCGCTTGAAAATCAACATAGCTGCTTGATAAAGAGCGATGCAATAACTCTTGAAAGCTGTGTAAAAGAAATCGAAGAGTGCAATAGAGGCATAGCAGCTCTGGAAATGAAAAGAAGACAGCTTACAAATGGAAGAGCTATGAGCGAAATAATTGAGGAAATTGGAGATAGAGAATTAGAAGATAATTTTAGAAGTATAAAAAGGCTTCTAGAGGAGACTAAACTTCAAAAGGATACAAATGATCTTTTAATTAAGCAGGGCTTAGGCTATACTAATAGAATTTTAGCCATTTTGAATCCTTCTAGAGCTCCAAAAACTTATAATTCTTACGGGAAAGTATCGAAGTAAACATATAAATATAAGAATATATAAATATAAGAATTTAAGAATATATGAGGTGGATAGATGTCGGGGTTATTTTCAATATTTAATGTGGCAAATAGAGGCATGTCAACCCAACAAAGGGCTATAAATGTAACATCACATAATATAGCCAATGCAAATACAGCTGGTTACTCGAGACAAAGGGCGGCTATAGAAACTACAAGACCATTTGGTATGCCTTCCTTGAACAATACAGCAGAGCCAGGGCAAATGGGAACAGGTTCTCAGGTTTCTGTTATTGAAAGAGTAAGAGACAGCTTTTTAGACTATCAGGTTAGGAACGAGACAAGTACCTACGGAGAATTTGCTGCCAGAGATAAATTTCTAAGCGAAGTTGAAGGTATATTTAATGAGCCAAGCGATACAGGAATTTCAACCTTAATAGGAAAGTTTTTTGACTCTTGGCACGTTCTTGCAGGTAATGCTCAAAGCTCAAATGCAAGAACAATTGTAATTCAGCAAGGGGCAGCGTTGGCTGATACTTTAAACCATACTTCAACCCAGCTCAACAAGCTAAAGGAAAATGTTCAGCAAACAATATCAAATACAGTATTTGAGGTTAATGACATATTAGATCAGATAGGTCAGCTTAATCAGCAGATTATAGGTGTTAAAGTAGCTGGACAAATGCCAAATGATTTAATGGACAGAAGAGACTTGCTATTAGACGAGCTTAGTACGAAATTTAATATAAAAATAGATAAAAAGAATTTTGAGGGAATAGACGTAGAACCGTCCTTTCCCAAAGGTGAAAATGGAATAGACGATGCTTTTATAATAAAGGATTCACCAAATCATAAAGTAAAAAGGTTGTCTTATGTAGACAGCGTAAGTGAGCCGGAGCTTTCAGGCAGCACTGATAAGGATGGAAATGCTTTATATAATGTAAAGATTACCTATTACAAGCTTGGAAGTAAATTAAGCGAATCCAACAAGGTTGAAATGGAGCTTAAGGATTTAAACGCAGAAGACCTTAAAAATCTTCAAGATGGAAGACTTATATGGACAGATTCAAAAGGTGAAAAACTAGATATAGATACAAGCAAAGAAACTTATGGAGGCTTAATATTTAAAGCTCCAGGTGGAGAACTTGAAGGCTATAGAACCGTACAAACAGATATAAACAACTATATAGATCAAATAGACAAAATTGCCAAGGCATTGGCGTTTTCTGTTAACACCATTGTTACTGGTAATACAACCCCAACTGATGGCGAAATAGCTTTCTTTGTAAATAGTGAGAAAGGCAAATCAGAAAGTGAAATAACTGCAGCAAGTATAACTGTTAACAAGAAGCTTATAGATGATGTAATGCTGCTTCAGGCGGGATTTGATAAGGATGCAGGTCCTTCTGATAATACAAGAGCCTTAGCAGTAGGACAGCTTAGAAACTTGAACATGAATATTCAAAAAATCACTACTAACTTAGAGCTTTCTGATGGCGGCAAAAAATATATAACTTCAAGAAGCGAAATGTTTAGCAATTCAGAGCCTTATGAGAATAACTATTTTAAGCAGGATGCTGTAAATAAAACAATAGTTATTAAGCCGGCGGATAAAGGAATGAAAATTGATAATTATTTTAAGGACGTTATAGACAGGCTAGGGGTTCAGGGCGGAGAAGCAAAAAGAATGGTTAAAAATCAGGAAACGCTTCTTCAAAGTTTCACACAAACCAGAGAATCTATTTCAGGAGTTTCGATAGACGAGGAAATGGCTAACCTTATTCAATATCAGCATGCATATCAAGCAAATGCTAAAATCATATCAACAGTAGACGAACTTCTTGATGTAGTAATTAACGGATTAAGGCGATAAAAGGTATAAAGAATACAAGGAGGGAAAATATGCGTGTAACAAATAAAATGCTGTCTAACAGCTTTCTATCAGACATGAGGAACAATCTTGGGAATCTGCAGACACTTCAGCAGCAGATGACTTCTGGAAAGGAAATAAGAAGGCCCTCAGATGATCCTGCAAAGGTTGCCAGGGCTATGCAGCTTCATACAGATATAAATGCAAACAATCAGTACAAGGAAAATATAAGCGATACCTTAAACTGGCTTGATACTACTGATACTGCGTTAGGCCAAACAGGTGAGGTTCTTCAAAGAATAAGAGAGCTATTAGTATCAGGTGGAAATGCAGCTTATGGAAGTGACGAAAGAAGATCCATAAAAGATGAAATAAACCAAAAAATAGATGAGTTTGCTCAAATCTTAAATACAAGCTTTGACGGAAAATATGTATTTGGTGGAAGCAGAGGTACTGCTAAACCTATGGCTGCTTCTAAAAATACCGATAAGAATATGGTGTTGGAGTACAACAGCACTGATGCTACGGAACTTAATCAAATGAGTAAAAAACTGCTAGTAGAAATATCACCAGGGGTTACAATGGAATACAATGTTACTGCTAGCGAGGTAGTGGAATTTAAAAATGAAAAAGGCGACGCTAAGGACATAAAAACTATATTTAGCAATATAGTAAACCATTTAGGAGATGCAGATGGTACTGCAGAGCTTACAGGCGGCGACCTGCAGGATATAACCGATGCTGTAAACAACCTTTTAAAGGTTAGAGCAGAGGTAGGAGCAAAGCAGAACAGAATGGAAAGCGCAGAAGCTAAGAACGAAGATGAGAGCTTTAATATGACAGATATACTATCTCGTACTGAAGATATAGATATAACTCAAAAGACTATGGAATATGCTACTTTGCAAACAGTGTACATGGCTTCGCTGCAAACTAGTGCAAGAGTGCTTCAGCCAACACTTTTGGATTATTTAAGATAGGTTAAAGTCCTAATAGGAGGATTAAACTAACATGAAACTAAATACAAAATATCATGGTGTAAGAGAATATGAGGAAAAGGATATAATAACCTTTAAAAAGGGATTGCCAGGCTTTGAGAGCTTAAAGAAATTTATACTGTTTCCTGTAGAGGAGAATGAGCTTTTCAGCGTAGTGCAGTCAATAGAGGATGAAAGTATAGGACTTGTAGTAATATCTCCTTTCTCAGTTGTTAAGGATTATGAATTCAAGCTTGTAGAGGAAAAGCAAGAACAGCTTGCAATAGAATCACCAGAGGATGTGCTTGTATTAAACACTGTCACATTAAGTACTAAGTTGGAAAGTATTACTGCTAATCTAAAAGCACCAATAATAATTAATATTAAGCAGAGACTAGGGGAACAAATAATACTGGATAACGATAAATACAAAATAAAGCAGCCTATATTTAACTAGCCAGTGTGTGTGCTGGAAGGAGGATTATATGCTTGTCATAACTAGAAAAAAGGGAGAATCTATTCTTATAGGCGACGATGTAGAAATAACTGTTGTTAAGCTAGATGACGGCTCTGTTAAGCTCTCTATAGATGCTCCTAAAAATGTGACTATATTAAGAAAAGAGCTTTATAAGGAAGTAACAGAAGAAAATAAGAACGCTGTGATTTTTGATAGCTTAATGCTTAAAAATATAAAAAAGTAGTGATGGGGTGCATGCTATATGGAGATTAATGGAATAGGCCAAGGGTTACAAATCAACATGGAAGCAAATAAGAGTGTTGATAAATCATCGCAGACTAGCAGTGTAAGGGCTTCAGAAAAAGTAAATGTAGACGATAATAAAAATATTGGAAGCAAGGAAATTAGCGATAAGGAGCTTAGAAATGCAGTTGACAAGCTTAATAAGTTCCTTGAAGACAGTAAGACACACGCTGAGTATCAATATCATGACAAGCTTAAAAATGACTTAATGATTAAGATTGTGGATGATAAAACTGGAGAAGTAATTCATGAGGTGCCTCCAAAGAAAATTTTGGACATGGTTGCTAAAATGCTTGAAATGGTAGGAGTTCTTATAGATAAAAGGGCGTAAAAGCAATATATAGGAGGTTAGTCTATGGAATATAGATTAAACAAAATAGACACCGACCTGCGCCAAAAAATTAATGATGCCACACGTGAAGGCTTGGTTCACGGAACTAAAAATATTGAAGTTAACAAGGACAAGCCTCATGAAAATAAACAAAAGAAAAACTACAAGCTTGAGCATTATAATAAAAGTAAGAAACTTATAGTAGAAGCAATCAAAACACAAAATATCCATGTAGATGCCTTTAAGGAAAAAGTAGAGACCGAGGAAGGTTCCAAGGGTGTTTATCTGGATGTAAAAAAGTAAAGGTGGGTGGGATTTGATGCAAAACAATGCATATAACACATATAAAAATAACAGTGTAAACTATGCTTCAAGAGAGCAGCTTCTGCTTATGCTTTTAGATGGAGCTGTAAAGTTCTCTAAAATAGGCAGACAAGCAATAGTTGATAAGGACGTTAAAAAAGCTCATGAGAATTTGGTTAAAACTCAAAATATTTTCTATGAACTAATGACAACCTTGGATATTGAAAAAGGCGGCGAATGGGCTAAGGGACTTATGAATATATATGATTTTATTGTTAGAAGGCTTACGGATGCAAATATAAAAAAGGATATAGAAATTATGAACGAGGTTATTCCACTTATAGAAGACGTTAGAGATACTTGGAATGAGGCTTATAAGATAGCTAAAGGAACAAAATAATAGAATTGTAAACAGTTGAGAAGTTGAAGGTTAAAAGCTCTTGACTGTTTATTTGTATAAGGGTGGTGTTTTTTATGAGTGATACACTTAGAATTTTAGGTATGGCAAGTGGGTTAGATACAGAAACCATGGTTAAGCAGCTTATGAAAGCTGAAAACATGAAGGTGGATAAGGTAAAGCAAAATAGACAAGTTATACAATGGCAGCAGGATTTATATAGAGAAATTATAGGTGATTTAACCACCTTTAGAAGCACATATTTTGATGTGCTTAAGCCAGAGACAAATGTACTTTCGAAGAATAATTACAGCGCCTTTGATGTGGTTTCTGCAGACGTGCCTGCAGCAGGCGCAGCAGTATCATCAATACCAGGATCTAGTGCTGCGGCTGGAGTTGGAGCTGCTACTGGGGTTTATAGGGTTGAAGTTACAAACTTGGCTTCAGCAGCTACAAAGGTCGGAAGACCATTAGCAGAAAATACAACTAAATCCTCAACAATGTCATCACTAGGGTTAGCAAGCAATACTACTGTTAACATAACTTATAATGGAACAACTAAGCCGGTTAAAATAGAAACAGGAGATACAATTGAAAATGTTATTCAAAAAATAAGCAATGCTACCTCTGGGAATGTTGTTGCAAAATATAGTGAGCTTACTAGACAGTTTACTATACAAACCTCTGCTACAGGCAGCGGTAACAGCTTGAATATAGACAGCAGCATTAGTGCACTTGGGATATATAAGGATTCTATTGATATGAAAACTACGGTAGATACTTTGACTAAGAGCGGTTCTTTTGATATAAGCTATGTGGATTCTAATGGAACTATAGCTACTAAAAACATAAGCCTTAGTGCAGGTGCAACAATTAATGATATTGTAGATAACATTAACAATGATACTGGTAATATGGTAGCAGCTTCATTTGATCCTGCAACTAAAACATTTTCTTTAAGACAAAAGGATGGAAAAGAAGTTAGAATTAACAATGTACCTGATTTTGCTAAATCAGAATTAGGTTTGCCAAGCTATGCAAATGCTGGGGAAGTTAAAGGCGAAGATGCGGTATTAAAAATAACTCCTCCTGGTTCAAGCACAGCGGTAAATGTGACAAAATCAACTAACAATTTTACTTTAGATGGTATAAGCTATTCCTTATCAAGAGCAAATACTACAACAAATATTACTGTAAGTTCTAATACCCAAAAGGCCTTTGATAAAATTAAGGGCTTTATAGATAAGTATAATGAAATTGTAGATAAGGTTAATAAAAAGATAAGTGAAAAGAAGCAGTATGAATACAAACCTTTGACTGATGAGCAGAAAAAAGATATGGAGCCAGAGGATATTAAAAAATGGGAAGAGAGAGCTAAGGAAGGACTTTTAAAGAATGACAGTACACTTCAAAATATGCTTTCTGCCATGAGAAGCGCATTTTTCGAAGGAGTTGAGGGCGCAGGAATATCTCTAAAGGATTTAGGCTTGAACACTTCATCTGATTATACTCAAAAGGGAAAGATAGTTTTTGATATGACTCTGGGTGGAGAACAAAAGCTTAAGGATATGCTTGCTACAAAAGGAGAACAGGTGGCAAAGCTGTTTATGCAGACTTCAACAAAGAAGCCAACCTACAGCCCAGACCTTACTACAGCTGAGAGAGAAGCAAGAAACAGCGACCAAGGTATATTCCAAAGGATTAATGATATCCTGCAGGATAATGCAAGAACTACAAGAAGCAACGCTGGCAAGAAAGGTTTCCTAATTGAAAAGGCTGGTATTAAAGGTGACTTTAGTGAATTTAACAATCTTTTATATAATCAAATAAAAGACAAGGATAAAGTCATTAATGAGTTAACTAAAAAATTAGCAGGCAAAGAAAATAGATATTATTCTCAATTTGCAAAGCTGGAACAGGCTATGAATTCACTGAACTCTCAATCCAATTGGCTGGCTCAACAACTAGGTGGAGGAGCATAGCCTTAAATTAAGAGGAGATTAAAACGACGATGTTTTTGGATAAAGAAGTACTTCAAATATTAAGACAATATCTTGAAAGATTTAAAGATTTAACTATAAATCTTATAGATTGTTTAGAAAAAGAACAATATGAAAGCCTAGAATCGTTGTTTAATGATAGACAAGCGGTTATAGATGATATGAGCAAGCTTAGTTATACAAAAGAAAGCTTTAAGTATATAAGCAGTGAAATGCAGTTAATGCCGCTTCAGCAAAAGCTTACTTTGCTTATGAATAAGCGTAGGGCTGAAGTTAAGCAAGAACTAGATAAGCTGTCAGCATCAAAAACTGCAAGTAAAAGCTATAATACGAAATATAAGGTTGATGCTTTATTTTTTAATAAAAAGATTTAAAGACTGCGAAATTTCGCGGTCTTTTTTATGCATTAAGAAAAGTAGACTAATACTGTAGTATATAAACAAAAAAATCGATATTTTTGTAAAAAAAATTATAAAAAAGTATAAAGTATGTAAAAAGTGAGTCGATATATATAGTACAGTCAGTTTGATATATTAACCGAGTGGCCATGAGGTTAGTATGTTTTACTGGACGGCAGAAGATTTTCTAAGTGTTGAAAGTTAACTTCGTAATGGAAATACTTAATAATGAGATTCACTAGAAAATAGACCGCCTGCCAATAAGGATAAGCTGAAAAGCAATACTTCACAAATCAAGTTAGTAGGCTCAAAGAGCTTAACTATAAATAATGGACAAGGATGTCCTAAAATGAAAATTCAAGGAGGAATTTTATTATGATAATCAATCACAATATGAATGCGTTAAACGCACACAGAAATATGACTGGAAACACTGCAGCAGCAGGTAAGTCAATGGAAAAATTATCTTCAGGTTTAAGAATAAACAAAGCTGGAGATGACGCAGCAGGTCTTGCTATATCAGAAAAAATGAGAGGTCAAATCAGAGGATTAGACCAAGCAAACAGAAACGCTCAAGATGGTATATCAATGATTCAAACTGCTGAAGGTGCTTTAAATGAAACTCACTCAATTCTTCAAAGAATGAGAGAATTAGCAGTTCAATCATCAAACGATACAAACGTTGCTGTTGACCGTAATGAAATCCAAAAGGAAATGGATGAGTTAGCTAAAGAAGTTACTAGAATAGCTAACAATACAGAGTTCAACACTCAAAAACTTATAAACGGTGGAATTCAAGATACAGGAATAAAATCAGCAAAATTCCATGTTGGAGCAAATGCTAATCAAGATATCACTTTATCTATAAATGCAATGGATGCTAAATCTTTAGGAGTTTCTAGAGATGTAACTACAGCTACAGTAACAGCAGGCGCTACTGATGTAACAGGTGTTACACTTGGATCAACAGTTGGAACAGCTATAGTTGATGGTGCAAGCTTAAGCTTAACAGCTAACGATACAGCAGCTAAAACTGCTTGGGCAGCAAACGCAGCAGGAATGACTGGTGTAACTATAGCGTCAACTGCAGATTCATCAACATATAACGGATATACAATTGTAACAACAACTGGAGGTGCTGGTGCTCCTACTGCTTCAATAGATGCAGCAAATAAAACAATTACGCTTGCAGGAAGTAATACATTTGGTGACTGGACTGCTGCTAATATTAATACAGCGTTCACTAATGCAGGTATTGGTTTAACAGCTACTGGAAATGCAACTGCTATTGCAGCAAATGCTGGAGCAGTTTCTACTACAGATGGTCTAGCAGCTGACGAAGTTAAGTTAACAGTAAGCGGTGAAAGTGTAATTGTTAAGGAAACTGCTACATCCGCAACTTTCACAGGAACAGCAACTAACGGACTTACTGTTAAACTTGATGGAAGTTTAAGTGCAAGTACTGCAGCTACAATAACTATAGATGAAACTGCTGCATCAGCAGCTACTTTTGCATCTAATGCTAAAACTGCAGATGCAGTTACAGAAGCTGGAATTGATGTATCAACTCAAACAGCAGCAAGCTCAGCAATAACAACAATCCAAACTGCTATAGAAACAGTTTCAGCTGAAAGATCTAAACTAGGAGCATATGCAAACAGATTAGAGCACACAGCTAATAACTTAGGAACAGCTTCAGAAAACTTAACATCAGCTGAATCAAGAATTAGAGATGTAGATATGGCTAAAGAAATGATGACATTCTCAAAGAATAACATCCTTAGCCAAGCTGCTCAAGCTATGATAAGCCAAGCTAACCAACAACCTCAAGGAGTTCTTCAATTATTAAGATAATTGAAGCTCTAAATATAGAACTTAAAAAGAGTCAGAGTGGATACTCTGACTCTTTTTCAAATAAAAGATACTAGGAGGTAATCATATGGACATAGGAGCACTATCAATAGTGATGAGTCAATCAAAAGTACAAGAAGCAGCTAGCTTAGCAGTAATGAAGATGGCTATGAACACAGGTAAGGAAAGTGCTGCACAAATGGCAGAAATGCTGAAAAATGCTGTGGTTGACCCTAATTTAGGGCAGCACTTGGATGCTAAGGCATAGTCATGGATAAGAAAGATGAACTAAGAAAAGAGTTACAGCAGGAATTGCAATGGGTGAAGTATAGGTTGAAAATGTTAAATGAAGAAAATAGAAGGACTGAATATCAGGAAATAGATGAATAAGCACTAGTAACTAATATAATAGTTGCTGGTGCTCTTTTTCGTTCATGCGAAATTATATAGCCTGAAATACTTGTATCACTGATACAGTAAGTTAAGATGATAATAGTGATGGTAGTTTTGATATCCGTGATAGAAAAGATGATTTGAAGCGAAAAAATATGAAAGTTCATTGTGGAGTTCCAATAATGAAGTGAAATGGTAAAAGTCCAAGAAGTTAACAATTTAAAAGTAAAAGAATATAAAAATAAAAGAATATAAGAAGTTAACAAGTCATGGATGAATTAATCTAAAGGATAATATCAGTAAGACCTCTAGTTGAAATTTTTATCTCAAGTCTTGTTCAATTTCTTCGATAATAAAAATATAATGTAAATCAGAATTTACAAACGGAGTTGATTTGGATGAGATTAAATCACAATATGGCTTCTCTGAATATATACAGAGAACAATCGAAGGTGTTTGAAAAGCAAAGTACTGCACTTGGAAGAATTTCTTCAGGTTTAAAGATAAATAAGACTAAGGATAGTCCGAATGGCTTAGCTCAAAGCGAGAGGCTAAGGATGCAAATTAGGGGAAGCCAAATGGCTGCAAGAAATGCTCAGGATGGCGTGAGCATGCTGCAAACCGCAGACGGAGCGCTGGGAACTATTAATAACATGCTTGCCAGGATAAGAGAACTGGCTGTTCAGGCAGGAAGTGGAACTAACAGCCCAGAGGATAAAGCAATTATGCAGCAGGAAATAAGCCAAATGCTTAAAGGAATAGACGATGCTGCAAACAATATGGAATTCAATGGAGTAAACCTTCTTGCCCCTAAGGTTAGTGAATTAAGTATGCCTATTGGAGCAAACAGAGGTGATACTGTAAAAATAGAATTGTTTGACTTAAGAACTTCTCAAATTGAAGACATAGATGGTAATAAATTAAATCTTGATAAAATTGATGTAACAGCTGAAGGTGGAATAGATAAGACTTTACATACCTTGGATAAGGCAATAGAAAAGGTCTTATCTGTAAGCAGCAAATTTGGAGCCTTAGAAAACAGATTTGAAAGCAGCTACAAAAACTTAACTGAAATCAGTGATAAAATGCAGGGGGCTGAGAGCAGCATAAGGGATGCTGATATCGCTGAAGAAATGATTGATTTTGCAAAGGGAAATATACTTATGGAAGCTGGAAATGCACTTATGGCACAGACAAACAGATTCCCTCAGGATATTCTTAGAATACTGGAAAATATGAGAAAATAATATTTATTGTGCGGTAAAAAAGGACTCAAGGCAGCTTGAGTCTTTTTTATTTTAAAGAGTAGAAGGTTAGTAAGATGATATTTTATTGAGCGTAATTGCGATAAAAAGTGTCAAAGAGGCAATTTTTCTAAGGTTGGAAGTTCATACTATTTTTAGTAGAAAAAAAATTGTCGGATTGGCTGAAAAGCGAAAAAATCCATATACAAACAAATTGATTTCATGTAAAATAAAAACTACATTAATACCGCGAAATGTGCTATAATATTGGAAAATAAATCAAAAAAACACGGAGATGATATCGTGAACATAAATAATGTGTCGAAAAGTTCGCTGGTTTATGGTCTTTTAAAGAAAGGTTTGGATGCTTCTTCTCTGAGAAGTAAGGTTACTTCAAACAATATAGCTAACATTAATACAAAAGGCTACAAGCGTTATTCTGTATCCTTTGAGGAAAGCCTTCAGAACAGTCTTGAATCAATGGATTTAAAAGCAACGAAGGATAAGCATATTAAAACCGGCAGTGAGGCTGGTGAGATAAAGCTTGAACAAGATTTGTCTTCAAGCATGAGAGAAGATGGCAATAATGTAGATATAGACAATGAAATGGCTAATCAGGCAGCCAATAACCTTCTTTATAATTCTTTAATAACTCAGGTTAACAGCAGGCTTGCCTTAGAGAGATATGTCATCAATGAAGGAAGGAGATAATTAGCATGATTAATGCTTTCAGGTCTTTAAGAATTAGTGCCAGTGGTTTGTCAGCTGAAAGGCTTAGAATGGATACTATAGCTTCAAATATTGCTAATGTAACTACTACGAGAGGAGAAAATGGACAACCGTATAAAAGGAAGGTTGCTGTTTTTCAGGAAAATTTAGATAAAGAAATGGATAGGCAAACAGGCAAGCTTAAGGAAAATATGCTTGGTGTAAAAGCTGTAGGAATAGAAGAAGATCAGTCAGAGCTTAGAAGAGTTTATGACCCTTCACATCCAGATGCAGATGCTGAGGGTTACGTTACTATGCCAAACGTAAATATATTAAATGAAATGGCTGATATGATTGCTTCAACCAGAGCATATGAGGCCAATGTTAATGCTATGAATTCTGAAAAGAGCATGTTTTTAAAGGCCTTGGAGATTGGAAGGTAGGGATATAAATAATGAAAATTAATGGTTTTGTTCCAGATTCAAATATTTTTGATAAGCTAAAGCTTGCAGACAAGACTGAAGATAAAAAAGAAGTTAGTTTTATAGATACGCTAAGAGAAAAACTGGATGGAGTTAACGGTAAACAGCTTCAAGCTGAAGATATGACAGAAAAATTAATTAAGGGTGAAGATGTAGATATTCATGAAGTAATGCTTTCTACAGAAGAAGCTAAGATGTCCCTTGAGCTTGCTGTCCAAATCAGAAACAAGATAGTGGAAGCTTATCAGGAAATTAATAGAATGCAGATATAGAGATTATAAAATAAGGAGTGCTTGGAATGGGTAAGCTATCGGAGTTATTTAAAAGCTCATATGGGAAAATTAAGAGTTTAAGCAGGGGGAAAAAGATAGCTTTCGGAGTTAGCTTAGTTGGCGTATTAACAGTGATTATTTATTTATCTGTAACCTTAGGTGCTACAAAGTATGGGATTTTGTTTAAAGATTTAGAGGCAAATGAAGCTAAGCTTGTTATAGATAAGTTAAAGGAAAAGAAGATAACAGATTATAAGGTTTCAGGAAATACTATTTCAGTTCCTGCTTCAATGGTTGAAGAGCTTAGGCTAGATTTGGCACCTGAAATTACTTCCGGTGATAAGGGGTGGGAGCTGTTTGAGAGCGGCAACACCTTTTCGTCTACTGATACGGAATTGAAAATTAAATACCAAAGGGCTCTTCAGGCTGAGCTTGAAAGAACCATAAAGGGGTTCCCACAAATTGAAAAAGCGAGAGTGGCTTTAGTTTTACCTGAAGAAAGTGTTTTTGTTAAGGATTCAACCCCAGCTAGTGCGTCTGTAACTCTTATTATGAAGAGTGGGCAAAATCTTACAGTGGAACAAGTTAAATCCATAGTGGCTTTAGTTTCTGGCAGCGTTAAGAACTTGCCAAAGGAAAATGTGCAAGTTGTTGATGATAAGTTAAAACTTTTAAGTAAGGATCTTTTTAATGAAGACAATGCAACTGTTAGTGCAGATTCTGAAAAGCAGCAGCAGCTTAAAAAAGATTATGAAAAGCTGCTTGAAGGAAAGGTTATGGAACAGCTTTCAAAGCCTTTCAAAAACAAGGTTACTGTTAAGGTAAATGCTGATTTAGATTTTGATGCAGTTCAAAGTGTTAGTACAATAGTTGATCCTAAGGGAGCTGTTGTAAGCGAGCAGTATGAAAGAAACACAAATGGGAATACAACTACTAGACCTTCTCAGAGTCCAGTAGATAATAATATGACCAATAACACACCAGGGCAAGATACAACTGTAAACTCAAATGATGTAACTTATCAAAAGGAAACAAAGAATTACGAGAATGGTAAGAATGAGACTAAAACTGTAAAGGCTCCTGGTTCAGTTAAAAGAGTAACAGCTTCAGTTATTATTGATGGAAATTTAGAGTTAGTTCAAAGAGATCAGGTTAAAAATCTTGTTGCAGGTGCTATAGGTTTTAATGAAACAAGAGGCGATGTTATAACCGTTGAAGGTATTGCTTTTGATAATACAGATATGGAAGCTGCTAAAAAAGCTGTTGAGGATTTAAAGGCATCAGAAGATAAGGCAGCGAGAACAAAGCTTTATACTCAGCTTGCAATTGGTGGAGTAGCTGCATTAGCACTTATAACTTTAATAATAGCCTTTGTTAGAAAAGGTAGAAAGCGATCACCGCAGGAAGAGCAGCTAGATGCTATTGTATCTCCTAAGGGCTTAGATGTACTTTTAGGTGATGACGAGCCAAATTTATCTTTCAAGCCTATTGATTTTGAGAAGCAAGGCAATAATGAACGAGCTCATATTGAAAATGAAATTAAGAGATACGCAACTGAAAAGCCAGATCAGGTTGTTGACATTATAAAATCTTGGCTAGCGGAGGAGGAGAGGTGATAGTTTATGGCTAGAGAGACAAAATTAAGTGGTGTACAAAAGGCGGCCATACTATTTATAACCTTAGGTCCAGATGCCGCATCAGGAATAATTAAGAAGCTTCCGGAATCTGAAATCCAGAAAATAACCTATGAGATTGCTAATATAACTTCTGTTAAATCAGATCAGAAGGATGAAATATTGGATGAATTTATTCAAATAAATAAAGCAAAGGACTTTATTCTTGAAGGTGGTATGGAATACGCAAGAACACTTTTGGGTAAAGCACTTGGTGTACAAAGGGCTAAGGAAATAATGGACAAGGTAAGTGAGGCCACCCAAACCTACAGACCATTTTCAATTGCTAGAAAAGCTGATGCACATCAGCTTTTAAATATAATTACAAATGAACACCCGCAAACTATAGCGCTTGTACTTTGCTATCTACAGCCTGAAAAAGCTGCTCAGATATTATCTTCACTGCCGGAGGATGTTCAATCTGAAGTTGCGTTAAGAGTTGCTTCCATGAGTAATACCTCTCCAGCAGTTGTTAAGGAAATTGAAAAGGTATTAGACAGCAAACTTTCAAGCGTTGTTAAATCAGATATGACAGTATTAGGCGGAGTCCAGACGCTTGTTGATATACTTAATCAGGTTGACAGAACTACTGAAAAGAATATTACTGAAAGCCTTGAAAAAGAGAATGCAGAGCTTGCTGAAAAGATTAAAGAATCTATGTTTGTATTTGAAGATATTATTACTCTTGATGATGTATCTATACAAAGAGTTCTTAGAGAAGTCGAAACAAAGGAACTTGCTCTTGCACTTAAGGGATGCTCGGAAGAGGTTGCAAATGCTATTTATAGAAATCAGTCAAAGAGAGCTGCAGCTGCATTAAAGGAAGATATGGAATTCTTAGGACCAGTAAGGCTTATGGATGTTGAAAAAGCACAGCAGAAGATTGTTGCTATGATAAGAAGACTTGATGAAGCTGGAGAGATAGTAATATCCAGAGGTGGGGAAGATGCAATCATCGTATAACGTTATAAAAAACACTAGTGTTAAAAATACTGGCTTGCGTCAGATAGTTACTAATGCTGAGTCAGAAACTATTAAAGCAGAATGTGAGGAAAATGCTAAAAATCATATAGAGAACTATGAAAATTTAGCTAGAAATATTGTTGAAAATGCCAGAAGACAAGCTGAGCAGATTAAGATTAAAGCTTTTCAGGACGTTAAAAATATAGAGGAAGAAGCTTTTTTAAAAGCTGAACAGCTAAAAAATGAGGCATACCAGAAGGGTTATGAGGAAGGTTTTAATGAGGCTTATCCTCAAGCTATTGAACAAGCCTCGGCTGAAGGTGATGCCATAATAGCTTCAGCTGAAAATCTGCTTCAAAATGCCAAGGTTGAGTATGAGATCTACCTGCAGGATAAGGCTAAAGATATAAATGATTTGATTGCTGCAATTGCTAGAGCAGTGCTTAAAAAAGAAGTTCAAGCAGAGGATGCAATAAATTCTATGATTTCAGAAGCGCTTGAAGCCTCTAAAAAATCAAGTAATTTTATTATAAGATGCAGCACTGTTCATGTTGAGGCTTTAAAGGCATAAGCAAACAACTGGAAGGAACAGCTTGGCTTTTTAGGAGATATATTCATCCTAGGAGACAGCAGCTTAGAGCCTGGAAATGCAGTTATTGACAAGGGCAATGGCAAGGTTATTGTGGGTATTGATTACGCACTTGAAAGGATTGAAGACATCCTTAAGGAAAAGGAGTAATTATGCTATCACTGGATTTTGAAAAGATTAAAAGAAAAGTAGAAACTGCTGACTATGTTTATATCGAAGGCAAGGTTAAAAAAGTAATTGGATTAACAGTTGAAGTTGAAGGTGTTAGAGCCTTTGTTGGCGAGGTATGCACTATATATAATGAAAAGAACTTGCCAATAACCTGTGAGGTGGTGGGGTTTAAGGAAGATAACGTAATTCTAATGCCCCTTGGTGAACTTGTTGGCATTGCGCCTGGCTGTAGAGTTGTTGCTGAGGGAAAGCCAATGAGCATAAACTGCTCGGATAGTTTACTTGGCAAGATATTAGATGGCCTTGGAAATCCCTTAAATGAGGAACAGCTAAAGGGCGGTGTTCCGTATCAGCTTGACAGAGACCCTCCTGACCCTTTAAAGAGAAAAAGGATTAAAGATGTTCTCCCTACAGGTGTAAGAGCGATAGATGGTTTTTTAACCTGTGGAGAGGGACAGAGAGTTGGAATATTTGCAGGTAGTGGTGTCGGTAAAAGTACAACTCTTGGAATGATTGCCAAATATGCGCAAGCTGATGTAAACGTAATTTCACTTATAGGCGAAAGAGGAAGAGAAGTACTTGACTTTATTGAAAGAGACCTTGGAGAAGAAGGTTTAAAAAAGTCAGTAATAGTCTGTGCCACTTCAGATAGACCCGCTTTAGTTAGGCTTAAAGGTGCTTTTACTGCTACTGCAATTGCAGAGTATTTTAGAGACCAAGGCAAGAAGGTTATACTAATGATGGATTCAGTTACCAGATTTGCAATGGCTCAAAGGGAAGTTGGACTTGCTATTGGAGAGCCTCCTGCTACAAAGGGCTATACACCTTCAGTGTTTGCCATGCTGCCTAGGCTTATGGAGCGTTCAGGTATGTCAGACAAGGGTTCTATCACAGCCTTCTACACAGTGCTTGTTGACGGTGATGACTTCAATGAGCCTATAGCTGACGCAGTAAGAGGTATATTAGATGGCCACATAGTGTTATCAAGAGCACTAGCTGCTAAAAATCATTATCCTGCTATAGATGTTTTAAACAGTGTTAGCAGACTTATGCCTGAAATAGCAGAGGAAGAGCATAGAAAGACCGCTTCCTTAGCTAGAGACCTAATGGCAACCTATAAGGATTCTGAGGATTTAATAAATATTGGTGCTTATGTTAAGGGAAGCAACAAAAAAATTGATATGGCTATAACATATAACGATTCAATAGAAAAATATTTAAAACAAGGAATTAGGGAACATACAAGCTTTAAAGATAGTTTGCTAGCTTTAAATAGTATTTTTAAATAGAAGGTGTATAGGTATTGGAAGGATTTAACTTTAAACTTCAAAAGCTGCTAGATATTAGAGAGGACAAAGAGGAAGAGAGTAAAAGGTACTTTAAAAAAGCTCAGATGGAAAAAGATGAAGCTGAGGCAAGGCTTAAGACTTTAAGGGATAATTACAATAAATACAGATTCACATCTTCAGGGGTAAGCTTGGCGGAACAAAAAATGAAGCATATTTATCTAAATGCTTTAAACAGCTCAATTATGGAAGCTGCATCGGAACTTCAGAAGAAGATTAAAGCCCTAGAGGCAAGAAGAGAAGAGTTAAAGCAAAAACAAATTGAAAGAAAAACAGTTGAAATTTTAAAGGATAAGCAGCTTCAGTGTTTTATAAAAGAGCAGGCATTAGTAGAACAGAAGTCTAATGATGAGTTTGCTCTCTATGGGTTTATAAGAGCTAATGAAAGGAGGTGAAAGGAATGGATAGTGTAAATATTAAAGCTTTGTCAGGGAAGACAACTCCTGCAGAGATGATACCAAAAGCAAACGCAAAGCTGGATGATAAGAGCTTTGCAAAGATTATTGATAAAAAGCTTGGTGAAGATATTAAGAAGCCAGAAAACAAAGAAGTAGAGGCTAAACCTTCTAATATAAATAAGACAACTGATATGGCAAAGCACGAGGAAGAGCAAGTTGAAGGAAATGATACGCTTGATAAGGCTGAGCCTTCAGAAACAGTTGATAAAAAGCTGATGGAGCTTTTGCAGCTGCTTGCAAGCTTAGGAGGTACTACAAAGCCTAAGGATATTTTAAAACTAAAGCAAATAGTGTCTGAGTTTTTCCAAGGAAATAAAATTGAAGAAACTAATCCTATTAAGACTAATGCAGATGTTTTAGGATTAGAGCTGGGTACAATAATCGACGACAAACCTACAAAGCTTAGCGAGCTAGCTTCAAAGATAGTGGATAAACTAGCAAGTGATTCGAATTTTAAGGATAAACTAACAGCTGTAATAAGCAAAATAAATCAAGATTTTGGGCTTATTACTGCGGATGATGACAAAGCGTTGAGACAAGCTATAATTAAGGAATTAGATAGCTTGGTTAATAGTGATGTCAAATCAACAAGCAAAACAGAGTTTAGCATAAAAGATCAAGAGACCGTCAACAGCTTACAACACTCTGAACAGGTAAAAATAGAATCAGTTGATAGCACTATTATTGAAACAAATAAAGCTTCAACTGAAAGCAGCAACTACAAGCGAATCCAATTGGATATTAAACCTGGAGAAAGTGAAGATAAACTTTTAAAGGGATTATTAGAAAAGGTTGATAAAAAGGATCCGATAAGCAATTTAACAGATAGAATAGCAAATGTGGTTACAAGGTTTGAGGTTATAAGAACAGACAAACCGCTATCTGCAGAAGCACCTGTAGTAATTAACAAAGATAGCTTTAATATGGATTTCATTAAAGCTGTAAAATTTATGGATACTAACAACCTTAAGGAGCTTTCAGTTAAAATACTTCCTAAGGATTTAGGCGAAATCATAATAAGATTATCAATGGACAATGGAGTTATGAAGGCTAATATCACAGCTTCAAGTAAGGAAACCTATAATCTTTTAAATTCTCAGTTGCCAGTTATTAGTAATCAGCTTGCTGAGCAAAATATGAACATTCAAAGCTTTAATCTAAGTCTTTATAATGGCGAGAACTTTTTGTTTAATGGCAATGGAGATTCTAAGAGGGATGGAAGACAGCAGGGGAGAAAAGACAGTGAAATTGCTTCTATAGACAATGATGATGCTGTGGTACAGAATTACGATATACAGGATGGCAATATTAATGCGTTAGCATAGAGAGGTGATAACAATGGAAGTAAATACAACAAGCTTTTTATCTGAAATAACTTCAAAGGATACCAAGGCAGCAAAAACAGGCATTAACTTAAAAGCTTCGGATTCTGCAGTTGGGGCTACATCAAAAGGTACGAAGATAGTTAAACCAGGAAATGAAATGGATAAAAATGCTTTCTTAAAGATATTAACAGCGGAGCTATCAAACCAAAATCCTGATAATGCTAAGGATTCTACTCAATATGTTGCACAGATGGCCCAATTTGCATCTCTTGAGCAAATGTCAAACTTAAATAGTACTATGCGAATGAGTTCAGCCAACTCGTTAATTGGTAAGTTTGTTGCTTTAAGGCAGACGGATTTTAAAGGAATACCGTATACAGGTACAGTTCAAAGTGTTAGTAAATCAGGCAGCAATGTAATCCTTAGTGTACAAGTTATAAAAGACGGTAAGAGTGAGGTAATGGAAGTTGATTATAGCGATGTTACAGATGTGGCAGATATGCCGGATTATAACCAACAAGCTTTAAATGAAAATTTATTGTTATTGACTTCATCTTCATTGATAGGTAAGAAGGCAGAATTTGCGGATAAAGACGCTGCAGGAAACATATATAAAGGAACTATAAACGGAGTTTTCATTGATGGAAATACAGTAAAGTTAAAGGTACAAGTTGAAAATTCTGAGGAAATTGTTGAACTGCCATATACCAGCCTCAGAAGAGTTGAGAAGTAGAGGCTTACACTATGGGATACAGAGTGATAAACGGTACACTATACCAGGTTAATGGAATTCAGCCCGTCGATATAAATAGCAGCAGCAAGCCAGCTAATAAAAGTAAAGAAAGCTTTAGCGAAATTTTAAAGAATACTGTAGATAAACGAGACAGCTTTCTAATATCAAATCATGCGGCTGAGAGACTTAAAGATAGAAATATCTCGCTGAATGAAAGTGACATGAATAGGATAAACGAAGGCATTAATAAAGCAGATGAAAAAGGTGCAAAGGAATCCTTGATATTATATAAGGATGTAGTATTTGTAGCAAGCATTAAAAATAGGACTATAATTACTGCTGTTGATAAAGAAGGCAGTAAGGATAATGTATTCACAAATATAGACAGTGTGGTGCTTTTATAATAGGGGCAGGACCTTAATAAGGAAGCTCAGCTTTGTGGAAGGATAGAAGCAAAGTAAGAAGTATCATACTGAACTGGCAAAAATAAAAGCCTAAAAGGTTTTATGGAGGGAAAGTATGTTAAGATCATTATATTCAGGAATATCTGGTATGAGAGTTAATCAGACTAAGTTAGACGTTATAGGTAATAACATAGCTAATGTAGGTACAACAGGTTTTAAAAATGCAAGAGTTAGATTTCAGGATATGTTAAGCCAAAATGTATCACAAGCTCTAGCACCAGGAGTTAATCAAGGTGGAGTTAATCCAAGGCAGGTAGGTCTTGGAGTTCAAATGGCCGGTATAGATACTATAGTTTCTCAAGGTATGATGCAGCCAACTGGAAGAAATCTTGATGTTGCTGTTGATGGTGATGGATATTTCATGGTTGGGAGTGGTCAACTTCCATTTGATAATGATAGAGCTATTACTTTAAACGGAAGTGAAGTCTTAGATACAAATGGTATGTCTATAAGCTTTACTAGAGATGGTTCATTTACATTAGATAAGTCAGGTAATTTATTAACTTCAGATGGATACAGAGTTTTAGGTTATGCAATGGGAGTTAACGGTGGGGAAAGCAGCGTTAAATATAAGGATGGAAGACTTGAAAGTGTTAACTTTGTAAATACTAACGATTTATCTGTTAAATCTGAAGGTACCTTAGTTCCTCTAGTTATACCAGATAGCATTTCAAGACCAGCGAGTAACTTTGCAACTGGAACAAAAATGCCAGCCTCAAGCGGTAATCCTGAAAGCTCGCCAACAATAAGTGGTTTATATACAGGTGAGACTGCTGTAGTTGAAGTTAAATATACTGCTGCATCAGGTGAGTGGAGCTGGTTTTTAAATGGAAAGGAGCAAGACAACTCTATAAAGCCTTTCGTTTATAATGGTGTGACTATAGCTCCTGCTGATCCTGCTCCTACAACAGATTCGATGTGGAGGCAAAACTTATATGCTAAATCTGATGAGCCAGTTAAAGTAACAACTTTTAACATTGGTAAGGATGGGGTTATTTCAGCAGTCTTAGATGATGGTTCTGTATCTGCACTTGGACAGATAGCAATGTCTTCATTTAAAAACCCAGCTGGATTAACTAAGCTCGGAAGAAATCTTTATGAGAAGTCAGCAAACTCTGGTGATGCTATAGTTAGAAGCGGAATGAATGTGCCTGCAGATCAAGACAATAGTGGCGGATATGGAGATATGCTTCAAGGAATGCTTGAAATGTCAAACGTAGATCTTGCAGAACAGTTTACAGATATGATTGTTACAAGCAGAGCCTTCCAGGCAAATTCAAAGACAATAACTACTGGAGATGAAATTCTTCAAGATATATTAAATTTAAAAAGATAATAATTAATTATTAAGGCTGACGGAGCTTGCTCCGTTAGCTAAAATATTCTTGCAAAGGGGATAGGTAAATGATAAAGCTTACAGGGCTTAATAATAGGGAACTAATTTTAAATGCTGACCATATAGAAAAAGTTGAAGCTGTGCCAGATAGCCTTATAACCTTGACAAATGGTAATAAGTATATTGTTCTTGAAAGCACAGAAGAAATAATCAATAAAGTTATAGAATACAAAAACAGAATTTTTAGGATAGGACTGTAAAAGGAGACCAAGACATGGCTGAAAAGAAAGAGAAAGTAAAAGAAAAGGGAAAAGGTAATGCTTTAAGGATTATTATTATAGTTTTGTTAGTAATTCTTATTTTTGGTGGAAGCTTTGGCGGATATCTTCTCTATACTAAAATCTCAGGCAGCAATAGTATCGCCGAAAATAAAACCCCTAATCCTACTGTGCAAAACTCAGCAAACGATCTTTCACCTTATACATACAATATGGATGAATTTTTAGTAAATCTTTCAGATGAAGGTGGAAAAAGATTCTTTAAGGCAAAGTTGTATCTAGGTTATGAAGCTAAAAAGCAAAAGGATATGGAGAAGGAACTCGAAGAAAAGAAGCCTATAATCAGAGATGCTATAAATGGTGTTTTGAGAAGTAAAAAAGCTTCAGACTTTGCATCGCAAAAGAATGTTGAGGACTTGAAAAAAGAAATCTTAACTAGAATAAGTGCTTATTTTGAAAAGGGAAAAGTAACTAATATATATTTTTATGAAATTTTAATTCAGTAGGGGGAAGACTTATTAGCTATTCTTACCTTATTCCCCTAAGCAATCATAATGATAGTATTTATAAAATTTAGTATTATGTATTTGTCGAATATTGTTTGAATTAGATTGGTTTAATATTAGGAAAAGTTAAAAAGGAGGAACGTATGGATTTTAATTTTTGGATAATGCTGCTTAAAATTATTGTGTTTCTTCCTTTGATTTTATTTTTGTTCTATATGTCTGTTAAGTTTGGAGGAAACAAACTTCAGAGCATGCAAAATGGGAAATTCATTAAAGTACTTGAGAGGGTTTCTCTTTCAAAGGAGAACAGCCTCATTGTAGTAAAAATAGGAGATAAGGGCTATGTACTCACTTCCTCGGCTGGCAAGGTAGATACTCTTTTAGAGCTTAGTGATGAAGAACTTATGAGATTAGAGGCAACAAAAGAAATTCCACAGTACGAAAGCTTGAAGGATTTTTACCAAAAAGTAATGAAAAAAAAGGAAGGATAGAGATGAAAAAAAGATATGCAGTAGTAACACTTCTAGTTATGGCCTTTATAGTTTTTTTTGGATATAATGTACAAGCTGCGCCAGCAACATTGCCCTTGCCAAAGGTTAATATATCTGTAGATGGAGCTAATACGCCAAAGGAATATGTTGATAATATAAAACTACTTATAATATTAACAGTTCTTACGTTGCTCCCTTCTATAATCATTATGACAACAAGCTTTATAAGAACTATAATTGTATTTTCATTTCTTAGAAGTGCAATTGGTACACAGCAGTCACCCCCTAATCAAGTTATGATAGGACTTGCGATTTTTCTTACCATTTTTATAATGGCACCAACCTTTAATGCTGTAAATACTAATGCGATAAAACCATATTTGGAAAATAAGATAACCCAAGAGCAAGCTATAGCTGAAGGATCAAAGCCGCTAAGAGAATTTATGCTTAAACAAACAAGACAAAACGATCTCAAACTCTTTGTTGATGTTGCTAAGGTTAAGGGAGAAATAAACAAGGAAAATGTTCCGCTATATGTAGTTATACCTGCTTTTATAATAAGCGAATTGAAAACAGCATTTACTATAGGATTTCTGCTTTTTATACCGTTCTTAATTATAGATTTAGTTGTTGCCAGCGTGCTTTTATCTATGGGTATGATGATGCTTCCGCCTGTAATGGTATCGCTTCCCTTTAAGCTTCTTTTATTTGTAATGGTAGATGGATGGCATTTGCTTGTTAAGTCTATAATAACGAGTTTTTCATAGGGAGTTGAAGTCTAAATGAGCGAAAATATGATTATTTCAATAATAAAGGATGCTGTGCAAACAGGTCTTATGGTGGCAGCGCCCATTCTTATTGTTTCTTTGGTAGTAGGCTTGATAATTAGTATCTTTCAAGCAACTACACAGATACAGGAGCAGACACTAACCTTCGTGCCAAAGCTTATTGCAGCTGCTGTAGTAGGACTCATCGCTGGTCCTTGGATGCTTCACACTGTAGTAAACTTTACTCAAAGGATTTTTTCACTTATTTCAAATATCGTACAGTAATACAAAAGCTTTATAGTTTGCTGTAAAAAGTTGAAATATATAGAGGAGGGATAAGCGTTGGTTAATATTGCCTACTTTACAGCAATAATTTTAGTTTTTTTAAGAATGCTTGGATATTTTGTAGTAGTTCCAATATTTTTTCCAAAGGGCTTTCCCAACATAGCTAAGGTTGCCTTTACCTTAGTTATAGCGTATATCCTAATACCAGGAATTAATTATTCACATGTAAACATAACAAATAATTATGAATTAATCTCTTTAGCTATTAATGAAATCGTCACAGGGTTGACATTAGGTTTTATTACAAACTTGATATTTTTTTCTATCAGGATGGCTGGTCAATTAATAGACTTTCAAATTGGTTTTTCTATGATAAATATGTTTGATCCATCAACTAATAGTAATGCTACCCTTTTAGAGCACGTTTTATATTGGTCCAGTCTAGTACTATTTTTCACAATAGATGCCCACCATATGCTTATTAGTGCTTTAATAGAAAGCTTCAATGCAATTAGTCTAGGTAAATTTATTTTGGGTGGAGAAAGCGTCGGCCTAATTATAGATGCATTTATACAATTCTTTGCTCTAGGTTTGAAAATAGCGATACCATTGGTATTGATAATTCTTATAACAGATATAGTTTTAGGACTTATAGGAAGAACAGTTCCTAACCTTAATCTTATGATATTAGGTATGCCTATAAAGGTATTAGTGGGGTTATCTGCATTCGTTCTTGCTCTTCCTTTGTTATTTAAACTCATGATAAATGGCTTTGGAGATATAGGTGATGTTTTAAAGGGAATTTTTAAGTTGGCTCCAGTTATTATTGTATTTGCCTCTGAAGATAAGACGGAAGAAGCTACTCCAAAGAAAAAAAGCGATGCAAGAAAAAAAGGACAGGTAGCAAGAAGTAAAGAGGTTAATTTGGCTTTTACACTTTTAGCTTCAACCTTAGTACTTATGGCGCTTGGAACCTATGTGGGGACAAGTCTTAAAGAAACGCTAAACATATTCTTTTCAGACTACTTGATGAAAGATATCAGTTATACTGATGTAAAAAGCTTAACGCTTGTAGTAATTTGGAGACTAGCTATAGTCATACTTCCTATAGTTGCACCAATAATGATATTCGGTATATTAGGAAACTTTGCACAGGTTGGATTTATGTTAACTGGAGAACCTGTAAAGCCTCAGCTTTCAAAACTAAATCCTCTTAGCGGCTTTAAAAGAATTTTTTCCTCTAGAACTGCTGTGGAAACTATAAAGGATTTAATAATAGTGGCTTTACTTGGCTATATAGGTTATAGCTTTATAAGAGATAATTATACAATCCTTCTTCAAATAAGCAGTTTGAGAATAGGAGCCATACCTGCTGCCTTTGGAAAGCTTGTTATAGGTGTGTTTACAAAAATTACAATAGTCATGGTAGCAATAGCACTTGCTGATTATCTTTATCAAAGATTTCAGTATAATAAAGAATTAAAGATGACTAAACAGGAGATAAAAGAAGAATTCAAACAACAGGAAGGTAACCCAGAAATTAAATCTAAGATAAAGCAAAAACAAAGGGAGATAGCTTCAAGAAGAATGATGCAGGCTGTACCTGATGCTACAGTGGTTGTAACAAACCCAACTCATATAGCCTGTGCACTTAGGTATGAAGATGGGAAAGATAGCGCTCCAGTGCTATTAGCTAAAGGTGCTGATAATGTGGCAATAAAGATTAAGGATATAGCTAAGGAAAGTAATATTCCAATTATAGAGAATAAACTCTTAGCTAGAATGATATATGCACAAGTAGATATAGATGCCGAAGTTCCTTCAGAAATGTATCAAGCAATTGCAGAGATTTTAGCAATAGTTTATAAAATGAAAAAGAAGAAGTAGGTGGTTAAATGGCTGGAGATACTAAAACAAAATTTGAAATAAAAAGCAATCTAGATGTGCTTGTAGCTTTTTTAGTTATTGGAATAGTGCTTATGATTATTATTCCGCTGCCTTCTATGATGCTGGATATTTTGCTTGCGCTTAATATAAGCATTTCAGTAGTTATTATCCTTCTTACAATGTTTACTACAGAAGTGCTTCAATTCTCAGTGTTTCCTACTTTACTATTAATTACGACACTGTTTAGACTTGCGCTAAATATTTCTTCAACAAGACTTATTTTAAAGGATGGCTATGCAGGGAAAATAATTGAAGCTTTTGGAAGCTTCGTTGTTGGTGGAAACTATGTAGTTGGAATTATAATTTTCTTAATAATAATGGTTATTCAGTTTATGGTTATTACTAACGGTTCTGGAAGAGTTGCGGAGGTGTCAGCAAGATTTACTCTTGATGCTATGCCTGGTAAACAGATGAGCATAGATGCAGACTTGAATTCAGGACTAATAAATGAGACTCAGGCAAAGGAAAGAAGAAAGAAAATTCAAATGGAGGCAGAATTCTATGGTTCTATGGATGGTGCTTCTAAGTTTGTTAAGGGTGATGCTATAGCTGGAATTATAGTAACGCTTATTAATGCTGTAGGTGGTATTATAATTGGAGTTGTAATGTTAAAGATGGATATTGGTACTGCGGCACAAACCTTTATAAGACTTACCATAGGCGATGGGCTAGTAAGCCAAATTCCTGCACTTTTAATATCTACTGCCGCAGGAATTTTGGTTACGCGTTCCGGAAGTGATAGGAACCTTGGTACAGAGGTAATTTCACAGCTTACTGGTTTTCCTAAAGTTGTAGCTATATCGTCAGTGGTGCTTTTATTTTTAACTTTTATACCAGGACTTCCTCATTTCATATTTTTCATTCTATCAATCACTACAGGGGTTAGCGCATACTTCTTGTATAAAGATCAGAGGACTCAAACAATAGCTCAAATTGAGGAAGAGCAGCAGCAAATTATAGAAACTGAAAAAAGAGAGCCTGAAAATGTAATGTCTTTAATAACTGTAGAGCCTATGGAAATAGAAATTGGTTATGGTCTTATACCTTTAGCAGATGAAAGTTCAGGCGGAGATTTACTCGAGAGAATTTCTTCTGTTAGAAGACAATGTGCTATAGAAATGGGAATAGTAGTGCAGCCTATTAGAATCAGAGATAATCTCCAATTAAAAACTAATGAATATGTTGTTAAAATCAGAGGCACAGTAACGGCAAAGGGTGAATTAATGCCTAACATGCTTCTTTGTATGGATCCAAGTAGTGGTGATTTTGAAATACAAGGAATTAAAACTGTAGAACCTGCCTTCGGCCTTCCTGCTGTTTGGATGAATAGGGATCAAAGAGAAGATGCAGAAATAAAGGGCCTTACAGTAGTTGATCCTACAACGGTTATGGTTACTCACTTAACAGAAACTATAAAGAGCCATTCTCATGAGCTTTTGGGAAGACAAGAGGTCAAGTTAATCATAGATGCGGTTAAAGAAAAATACAGCGCTGTGGTTGAGGAACTTATTCCTGATCTTATGACGATAGGAGAAGTGCAAAAGGTATTGCAGAATTTATTAAAGGAAAAAGTGTCTATAAAGGATATGGTTACAATACTAGAATCGTTAGCTGATAACTCTAGAGCAACAAAGGATATTGAGCTCTTAACTGAGTATGTAAGATTTGCTCTTGGAAGAAACATATGCAATCCTTTAATTAATGAAAATGGTGCAATAACAGTTGTTACCCTATCTCCAGATGTTGAGGATAGAGTTGCAAACAATATTCAAAAATCCATGCAGGGATCTTTTCCTGCAATAGATCCAGATACAACAGGAAGAATTTTAAATTCTATTAAGGATGTTTTGGATAGTGTATATTTCTATGACAATCAGCCTGTAATACTTGTATCACCAAAAATTAGGCCAGCTTTTAGAAGACTGATCGAAATGGTATTTCCAAATATAGTTGTATTATCTCTTAATGAAATACCAAATGATATTGAGATAAGAACTGAAGGAGTTGTGACCATCTAAATGATTATAAAGAGATATATAGTCAATAGCATGAATGAAGCCATGACTCGTATTAGATACGAGCTTGGCAAGGATGCAGTTATAATAAGTCAAAGAAAAATAAGAAAGCCGGGTTTCATGGGCTTATTTTCTAAAAAAATATTAGAGGTAACCGCTGCTGTTGAAAATGTGAAAAAGGGTGACGAACAAGTTGTAGACAGTATTGAAGCAATTAAAAAAGCAGTTGAAAGTGTTAAAGTAGAAGAGAAAAAGGTAGAGGAGCAGAAGGACGAGGCTAAAGCCGTTCAAAATAGTGAAGAATTGCTCAGAGAAATGCAGGATATGAAGTCTCTTATTTCTGAAATGATGAGTAAGCCTCAGGATAAAACACCAAGAAGAACAAAGCTGCAGGTAAAGCTTGAAGAAAGTGATATAAATGAAAAGCTCGTTAAAAAGCTTCTTACTAAGGTAAAAGCAGTGGAGGGTGAGGAAGATGAACTTCAAAAGGCTAAAGCAGCCATTGAAAAGTTAATCTCTGTTTCAAAGGCTAAGATGCAAGGAGCTGTAGTTTTAGTGGGACCCACTGGAGTTGGAAAAACTACTACTATCGCTAAACTAGCAGGCAGACTTTCTTTGTTAGAGAAGAAAACTGTTGGCTTAATAACTATAGATACTTATAGAATAGGTGCTGTTGAGCAATTAAAAACTTACGCAGATATAATGAATATCCCCTTTAGAGTTGTGTTCTCAATGAAAGAGATGGAGACTGCCATGGAAGCTATGAAAGACTGTGATGTTGTTTTGATAGATACAACAGGGAGAAGCTGCAAAAATACAATGCAAATTTCTGAACTTAGAGCTTTCGTTGATAAGGTGAATACAGATAATATACATTTAGTAATTAGCTCCACTACAAAAAATAGAGATGTTACTTCAATTATTGAAGGGTATAGACCATTAAATTATAATAATGTAATAATAACTAAACTAGATGAGACCTCAACCTATGGTTCAGTTTTAAATATACTGGATGCTGCAAAAAAACCATTGAGCTTTATCACTACAGGTCAAAATGTACCTGACGATATAAAAGCAATTTCAGCAGCTGAAGTTTCTAGTCTTATATTGGGAGAGGATAATATATGTTAGATCAAGCTCAAAGATTAAGACAATTAGCAGCAAATAATGAGAATAAAGATAGAGCAAGAATAATTACAGTTACTTCAGGAAAAGGTGGAGTAGGAAAGAGTAATTTCGTAGTTAATCTTGCAATTTCGCTGCAGCAAATGGGAAAGAAAGTACTTATATTTGATGCAGATGTAGGAATGGGAAATGATGATGTTTTAATGGGCTTCCTGCCTAAATATAATGTGTTTGATGTAATATTTAATAATAAGAAGATAGATGATGTAATTATAACTGGCCCAAGTGGTGTTAAACTGCTTCCAGGAGGATCAGGGCTATCAAAAGTTGAGGAACTAACGAATAAGCAAAGAGAAAGCTTTATAAAGCAACTGGAAGACTTAAAAGGATTTGACTATATTTTAATGGACACGGGAGCAGGAATAAATAGAAGTGTACTAGGGTTTGTGGCTTGCTGCGAAGAATTAATTGTGTTAACTACACCAGAGCCAACATCCCTGACGGATGCTTATAGTCTTGTAAAAGCTATAAGCCATTTTAAGATAAAGAGTAGTGCAAAAGTAGTTATAAATAGAGCCATAGATGAAAAAGAGGCTACTTTAACCTATAATAAATTTAATAATGCCGTATCGAACTTCTTAAAATTAAAGCTTGATTACTTAGGAAGTATAGCAGAGGATAGAAAATTAGTTCAGGCGGTTAGAAATCAGCAGCCATTTATGGTGAGCTTTCCAAACTGTGATGCAGCACGAGATGTAAATAAAATTGCAAGTAAATTAATAGGCAGCGAGAATGCTGAACAAAAGTCAGGAGTACAAGGACTTTTTAAAAAGATTTTTAGTATTTTTTCATAAGGAGTAATGGTTATGCTAGATAATTTAACCTTTGAAATAAACAGCAGAATAGAAATAGCATGGAATGATGAATATTACAAGAGTACAATTGAAAATGTTGAAGAGGGATTTATTTGTATTAGCATTCCTATAAAAGAAGGACAGTATATTCCATTGAGACCAGGAGAACAAGTTGAAGTCTTATACTATAGTGATAAAGACATTTATAAATTTTATACTTACGCAATAGGGAGAAGAGTTGATAAGATTCCAATAATTTTATTAGCTTATCCAAAGGAAATATATAAAGTACAAAGAAGAAGGTTTGTAAGAGTCCCTATAGTTTGCTCAATTGAGTACTTAAAAATAGGAAAAAATGATGAAGTAAAGGCACTTAAAGCTACTATGGTTGATTTGAGCGGCGGCGGTATGAGAATTAAGCTAAGAGAAGAATTAAATTTGGGTGATAAAATTATTGCAAAAATCCCTATAGACAATGAGTTCCTAGAAGTAAAAGGAGAGATTGTTAGAATTGAACCAGAGGAAGATTCGAAGAGGATTATATGCGGTGTAAGCTTTACTGAACTGGAAGAAAGAAAAAGGGAAAAAGTAATTAGATTTATATTTCAAGTAATGCGGGATCAGATGAAAAAAGGATATTAGAGCTAATGTAGAGTTAGGGGGAAGTAAATTGTGGCTATACCTAAGGCTGTTGAAGTAAAAGAACAGATTGTTATGAAATATATACCACTTGTGAAATATATTGCATCTAGAGTGATAGTTGGAAAAAGCAGATATATAGAGTATGAAGATTTAGTAAGCTATGGAATGATTGGCCTCATGGATGCTATTAACAAGTTTGATGAAAGTAGGGGTATGAAATTCTCTACTTATGCATCTATCCGAATTAAGGGTGCAATGATAGATGAGCTTAGAAGAAACAGCCCTATATCAAAAGGAGCTATGGACAAATTAAATAAATATAATGAGGCTATGGAAAGCTTGCAGAAGAGTTTATTGAGAGAGCCAACTACAGGAGAGATAGCTAAAAGTTTAGGTATGACCATAGAAGAAGTTAACGAAATTGAAGGCTATATTAATTACATTTCTGTTGTCTCACTAGAGGATTTAATCTTTTCTGAGGATGATGATATGCCTCTGATTGGAACTATTCAAGATGATAAAAGCCCAAGTCCTGAAAAGAGTTTAGAGGAAAAGGAAGAAATTGAATTTTTAGCTAAAGCTTTAGATAATTTAAATGAAAAGGATAGAACAGTGCTTTCCTTATATTATTATGAAGGCTTAACTCTAAAAGAAATAGGAAAAGTCTTAGAAGTTTCTGAATCTAGAGTTTGTCAGCTCCACAGCAGAGCTATAATGCATTTAAAGAAGGAATTGAGCAGGTTAAAATATATGCCTTAATTTAAAATATATACTTATGGAGTTGGTAAAATGGGGTTTCTGTTGATAATTATAGGAACAACTTTAATAATTTTTAATATTAAAGCTATTAAAAGAGAAAAGAATTCCTTTAAAAATGTATTTCATAATAAGGAAGAGGAATTAGCAGAATTTGAGGTAAGATTAGGGGTATTGAGACGTGAGTTCTCAGAAACGATTTTAGAATTACAGAAGCAAATTATAGAATTAAAGAAAGAAAATATTGAGGATGTCATAACTTATACTAAAGAAAATGAAAAATCAGACGAAGAATTAACTGAGGTAATCGAAGACAAGAAAAATGATATACCTTCAGAAGATAGTGAAGTTAAGAAAGAAAATAACACAAAAGGCAATAGTGTAAAAATAGAAGAGATAAATAAACTCCTAGAAGAAGGGTTCTCTGTTGAGGATGTTTCCGTAAAACTTGGAGTAGGCAAGGGGGAAGTGCTATTAATAAAGGAATTATATCTAAAATAAAAGAGTTAATAGACTTTCTTAGTGATAGAAAGATTCTGCTTGGAATTGGAATTGGAATTATAATTGCTACTATTATTATGAGCGGTGTTAAAGTAAGTACAAATATTAGTGATTCTGAAATAGAAAGAAGAGCTAGAGGTTTGGGTATGGATTACCCAGGTGAATTTAAAGTTATTGATAAGGATGTGAGTAAATGATTAGATCCCTTTATACTTCTGTATCTGGTCTAATTACGCAGGAAGCTAAGCAAAATGTAATAACTAATAACTTGGCTAATGTTAACACAGTTGGTTTCAAAGGAGATAATCTTTCTGTTAAAAAATTTGATGATGTGTTAATACAAAATTATGACAAGCTTATTAATGGGAAGAATGTGCAAAATGTTATTGGATCCATAAGTCAGGGGAGCAGAATAGATGAAGTTAACACAAGCTTCACTGGAGGAATGCTTGAGACAACAGATAAATGGAGCGACTTTGCAATTGATGGAAAAGGTTTCTTTTCTGTTTTAAGAGATAATAATGGGTTAGTTAACACCTTTTATTCTAGAGATGGTCATTTACATGTAAATGGACAGGGATTCTTAGTTAATAATAGCGGAGATAAAATACTTGCCTCAGCTATTAATGACAATGGAATGCCTATTTCTGCTCCATCACCGATTCAAGTCGGAAACAGAGAAATAAAACTTCAGGGTAATGGCAGGTTTTCATTAGATGGACAAAACTATAAGTTTGCCACAGTGGATTTTGAAAACTATAGTAGTCTTAGAAAGATTGGTGATAATCTGTACCAAGGAGAGAATCCAATTCAGGGTGATGATATTTATGTTAAGCAAGGTTATTTGGAAAAATCTAATGTTAATGTAATAAATGAAATGGTAAATATGATGACAACTATGAGAACATTCGAGTCTAACCAAAAGATTTTACAGTCTATTGATGAGACTTTGGGGAAGGCTGTAAATGAAGTGGGTACAGTTAGATAGGATATAGATATGGAGAGGAGATGAGAGCTTGCTTAGAATATTATGGGGCAGTAGAAGCTCCATGACAGCACAGCAGGAAAAGCTTGATAGTATATCAAATAATATAGCAAACGTAAACACCGAAGGCTATAAAAAAGTGGATGTAAGTTTTAAAGACTTAGTATACGAAACTCTTAATCGAAATGGGTATCCTACAAATGTAAAGGATGGAGCTTCTTCTATAAATGGTACTGGAGTAAGAACTGCAGATTGGACAAGAGATGCAAGTCAGGGAAATTTAAGTGAAACTACTCAAAAAACTGATTTAGCAATTGATGGTCAAGGGTATTTTGCAGTAGAACTCCCAGAGAAAAATGCCGATGGAAGTAGTAAGCTTGCATACACTAGGAGTGGAAGCTTTAACTTAGATGCTGACGGAAGTCTAGTTGATAAAAATGGGAATAGGCTCTTTATAAATTTTTATGAAGGTACTCAACAAGAGGATAAACAATTTACTAAAGACAACTTTACCGTAGATGAACAGGGAAGAGTAATAAAAACTGATGGAAATGTTAATAAGGAAGTTGGAAAAATAAACTTGTATAACGTAGTTGGACAAGACTCCCTTAGATCTATAGGAAATAGTTTATATGTAATTGACACCCAAAATATAAATGGTGTTGAAGTCCCAGTGGAAAGACCTTATTTAGAAGAGGACTCAAGTATAAGACAAGGCTTGCTAGAGCTTTCAAATGTTGACTTGACAAAAGAAATGACAGAAATGATAGTAACTCAGAGGGCCTTTGAGTTAAGCTCTAAGGCTATGAGAACAGCTGATGAGATGTGGGGAATGGCTAACAACTTAAGAGGAAGATAGATAACAGCAGTATTTGGCTTAAGCCTAATACTGCTTTATTTTTTTTGCTTTCATAAAATTTAAGGTAAGCTTCATATAATGTATTGATAAAACATTTTAAGGAGGATTACTAATGGTAGATATGTATAATATGAAAGACACAATGTATAGGCAACCGTGTTGTCCTATGATGACATGTCCTATGATAGCTGTTCAGCCTGTGCAAAGCATTATGAATAGAATGAATCCTATGTATGGAGTTCAACCTGTATATGGATATATGACTAATCCATATTTTTATCAAGTAGAAATGAAGCCTGTGCCAATCGAGGAAATAGAAGACTAGTATTTTAAAACGCGGGGGATTATTATGGGTATAGGATACGTGCTCGGATGTCTAGTGAGTATAATTGCTTGGAAACTGGACAGGCAATATTTGTTTTATTTATTAAATAGAACTATAAACAAATTTATAAAGAATAAAGTTATGCTTCATATATTTTATGGTCTAATATTTATTTTAATTTGCTTTGTATTTAATCAACTAAAGATAAAAGAATTAAGCAATTTTATTACTGCTTTTTTAGTAATTGATATTAGCAATACAGAAAAGAAAAATTTGAGGCAAAGAGAAAAAGTTCGTTTCTATGATTCAATCTCTGTTATTTCAAGGGCAATAGTATGCGGCTTTATAGCTCCTTTAATGTTTGTATTATTTCTAGGGAATACTTATGGAATTGCCTACATGCTAATATATAACATAAGTTTAGTAGCTTATGAACTTGAGTTATTTAAAATTGTATATGTAACTTCAACTGTAATTCCAGCAATGATAGCTGAAGCATTTTTGTACTTCGTATATTTCTGCAGGAATAAAAAATCTCAAATCGACTTTAAAGGTGACTACTTTATAAACTTATTTATTCGACCTCTACTAAATGTAGATATCTTAGGAGCATATGTAGAATCAGTTAATTTTTATTACCTTTATAGTACTAAAAAAACAGACTATCTTAAAAGCTATGGAGAGTATTCTAAAAAAATTGATGAGGTATGTATAAAGGATTATTTAAGCATTGGATATGGAATATGTTTAATTACTTTTATAATGTTTTATATGGCATTAAAATAAGAAGTGGTTTCCCACTTCTTATTTTAATGAGGTAATTGCTGCTGTTATAGGAGGTATAACTTGCTTTTTCCTTGATAAAATATCTGGCAAGTAAACGCTTGGTCCAGTCAATTTTACATTGAAAGCTCGAGCAACAAGTTCTTTTTCTTTTCCAGCAACAAAAAGCTCTGAGCCGCCCTTTAATATGTCAGTTAACATAAATACAATCAGGTTAAAGCCATTCTCAACAGCTTTTTTATCCATTAAAGAAAGCATATCACTTTTCATATCATGGAAGCCTTCTAAGTCCATAGTGCTTATCTGAGATATTCCTATTTTAAGATTATTAAGAGTAAACACCTTAAAATCTTGATGGAATATTTCATCTACAGTTCTATTGCTTAATGATGTGCCCGCCTTAAACATTTCCTTAGCAAAGCTGTCTACATCTATGTTTGCTATTTCAGAAAGTCTTTTAAGCATTAGCTTATCAACATTTGTTGAAGTAGGAGATTTAAACAGCAAGGTATCCGATATTATAGCAGCACATAATAAACCTGCAACCTTTTTTGAAGGCCTAATGCCATTTTCAAAGAAAATTGAGGCTACAATAGTTGAAGTACTTCCTACGGGTTCATTTCTAAAATATATAGGATTTCCAGTTTGAATATCTGCAATTCTATGATGATCAATTATTTCAAGAACTTCTGCATCTTCAAGACCGTGAACAGATTGAGTTTTCTCGTTATGGTCAACTAGAATAACCTTTTTCCTGTTCTGACTTATCAAATGGTAACGGGAAATTGTTCCTAAAACTTTTCCGTACGTATCTATTACAGGGTAACTTCTATATCTTGTCTCAAGCATAATATCCCTAATTTCTTCTACAAAGTCATCTGTATCGAAGCTTAGAATATTATCTCTTGCCATAACAAAGCTGATTGGAATACTTTGGGTTATTAGCCTTGAGGTGGTGAAAGAATCATATGGGGTTGATAATATGGAACAACCAGATTTTTTAGCCAACTCTATTATCTCACTGCTTGCTATGTGATTGCCCGTAATAATCATTAAGGATGCGCACTTTTCAACCACTACCTTTTGGGTATCCTCTCTGTCACCACAGATGACAATATCTCCAGGCTCTAAAATGCTTTCTGTGCTTTCAGGTCCCATAGCAGCAGTAACTATCTTTCCTCTGAGCTTAAGATTTTCGTCATGTATATATACATGCTTAGCTGAAAGAGTATCTACTATATTTTCAAGAGTAGTACCGCTTTTTGCAAGTATATTGTTATCCCATACATCCATAAAACTTGAAAATAAGTTTGATATCGTAGCTATCCCCATCAATAAATCATTTTCATCTACTACAGGCAAGGTTTTTGAATTGTTCTTTTTCATAATATTCCATGCCATCTTTAAGGAAATATCAGGGGAGACTGGAGCTACGTTGTCAATATGAAGATCAGAAACTTGAACCTTAACTGTTTCGATAAGTTTTGGAACCTCAACTCCAAAATAATTTAGAATGAATTGAGTTTCTCTATTTACGTCTCCAAGTCTAACTGGAATTGCATCAAGATGCCCAGTTTTATTTTTGAATTCAGCATAAGCAATTGCAGCACAGATAGAATCTGTATCTGGATTCTTATGACCCGTTATGTAAATCGTATCTTTCATTTGCTTCATCCTTTCTAGTGAATATTTTCATTTTAAGGTTATTTGCTAGTATTGTAAATAGTTTGTTTCTTATTTGCGGAAATAAAACCGTTCATATCTTTGGACATACCCTCATATATTGTTAATGTGTAAATTTTACTTGCTAAAAGGAGGGATAACATGTTAAATAGCGAGGCCTCATTAAGAGGTTTAACTAAAAGTGAAGCGGAAAAAAGACTTAGTGTATATGGTCTAAATCAACTAGAGAATAAAAAGAGAATTTCACCAATACAGATATTTCTCTCACAGTTTAATGATTTTATAGTTTGGGTGCTAATAGCAGCAACAGTTATATCAGGTATTATGGGAGAAAAAGCAGATGCTATTACAATACTTATAATTGTCATTATGAATTCTGTCCTAGGCTTTATTCAAGAGTTCAAAACTGAAAGGTCTTTGGAAGCTTTGAAAAAACTTGCTGCACCAACATGTAAAGTTATAAGAGATGGAAAGCTTCAGGTTGTTAATGCAGAATTATTAGTTCCAGGGGATTTAATTGTACTTGAAAGTGGAGACAGAATACCTGCTGACTGTATTATAGTTCAAGACAGCGCTGTAATGGTGGACGAGTCACTTCTTACAGGAGAGTCAGTTGGAGTTAATAAAAGCAGCAAAGATAAGGAAAATAATCTTTATATGGGTACCGTAGTTCTTAAAGGAAAAACTATGGCTAAGGTATCTGAAACCGGCATGAAAACAGAAATGGGTAAAATCGCAAATATGCTTCAGGATATTGAAAATGAGAGATCACCATTAAAGGAGAAGCTTAATTCTTTAGGAAAAGTTTTAGTTGTTCTATGCCTTGTAATCTGTGCTATTGTTACTGTTATGGGTATTTGGAGAGGGAAGAATGCCTATGAGATGTTCCTTCTTGGAGTAAGTCTTGCTGTTGCAGCCATACCTGAGGGATTAGCTGCTATCGTTACAGTTGCATTAGCTTTAGGAGTTTCAAGAATGCTAAAGAGAAATGCTTTGGTAAGAAAGCTTCCTGCAGTTGAAACTTTAGGATGTACTTCGATAATCTGCAGCGATAAGACTGGTACGCTTACCCAAAACAATATGACAGTAAAAGCTTTATATTATAATGATAAGATGTACAATGTTGACAAAGATGGAACTCCAGAAAACAACCTGCTTAAAAAGTGTTTTACTTATTGTAATGATTGCAGCTGTGATGAAAAGGAAAGCAATCTTCAAAAAAGCTTATTTGGAGACCCAACAGAGACTGCATTAGTAAAGGTGTTTTTTAAAGACACTAAGTCATATATGAATTTTCTTTATAGGGGAACTAGAACGTATGACATACCATTCGATTCTGACAGAAAAATGATGTCTGTAATAATAAGAGAAGGCGGCAGAGATTGTTGCTATGTAAAGGGAGCACCTGAGAGGCTTCTTGAAAAGTGCAAGTACATATTTATTGACGGAGAAGTTAAGCTTTTAACTTCATTTTATAAAAGCAAGATACTATCAGCTGTGGAATCCATGTCACTAAATGCTTTAAGATGCATAGGGGCTGCTTATAAGGATTCTGGAGTAATAAAGGGAACTGATCTTGAAAAAGATTTAATATTTCTTGGCATAGCAGGTATAATTGATCCCCCTAGAAGAGAGGTAAAAGATGCGGTTTTAAAATGTAAAATTGCTGGAATAAGACCTGTTATGATAACTGGCGATCACAAAAACACTGCTTTTGCCATAGGAAAGGAACTTGATATATGTAAAGATTCCTCTGAAGTTATAACAGGAGATGAAATTGATAAACTAAGTGACAGGGAGCTTGAATCAAAAATAGGTAAATTAAGTGTTTTTGCTAGAGTTAGTCCAAATCATAAGCTTAGGATTGTAAAGTTGTTTAAGAAGAAAAACTATATAGTAGCTATGACAGGCGATGGCGTAAATGATGCTCCTGCTGTAAAGGAAGCTGATATAGGAGTATCTATGGGAATATCAGGTACAGATGTTACAAAGGAAGCTTCTTCCATGATACTATTAGATGATAACTTTGCAACAATAGTAGCAGCTGTTGAAGAGGGAAGAGTTATATATGACAATATAAGAAAGTTTATAAGATATCTTCTGTCCTGCAATCTTGGTGAAGTATTGACAATGTTTTTGGCATCACTATTATATTTAGATACTCCGCTGTTGCCAATACAAATATTACTTGTAAACTTGGCAACAGATGGACTTCCTGCTATTGCTCTTGGTGTAGACCCACCAGATAAGGACATTATGTTCCAAAGACCAAGACCTAAAAATGAGCATATATTTGCAAGAGGCTTAAAAGAAAAGATTTTAATTAGAGGAAGCTTAATTGGGATATGTACGGTTTTAGCATTCCTGGCAGGAAAATATTATGGTATGAGCCTAAATGCCTGCAGAACCTTGGCATTAGGCACACTTATAATGTCTCAGCTTATTCACGTATTTGAGTGCAGATCAGAGAAGCATTCGATATTTGAAATAAATATATTCACAAACGCTTATCTTGTTGGTGCTGTGTTGGTGTCTATAGCAATGCTTCTATGTGTACTATATGTTCCATTCCTACAAGGAATATTTAAGACTGTTCCTCTAAATTTCGGACAATGGATGATAGTTGTATTCCTTTCAGGTGTAATAGCATTTATAAACAGTTTATACTTGTTTATACGCAGATAATAAAATGAGTAGGCTAAATACCTACTCATTTTATTATTTTATTCTTTGAACCTTTTGAACTCTTTGAACTTTTCCTTCAACAGGAACTAAATCTTTCTTTGTACTTAAATTTCTAATATTCATTATGCTAAGGCCTTCCTTGTCATCCTTGCCTTTCTTAGCTTTTAAGCCTTGAACAACAACAAGGTTACCTTGATTTACAGTCATGAAGGTTGGCTTTTTAAACCATCTGTTCTTTTTATATACGCATCTTATTACAGATTTGCTTCTGTCTGGCTTTACTATAAGAACAGCTTTAAGCTTATGGAATATCCAAAGAATTGTTTTCTCCTCAATTTTAACAGAAACTATATTGCCCTGAATCTGTGTTAGTCTATCGCCATATCTTTTTAAATAGGTTTCAGTATAGTACTTTGCAAACTTTTCTTTAATGCTCATATGTATGACTCCTTTTTTAATATAATTATTTATGTTAGAAATAATAACAAGCTAGGTATTATTATGATTGAACGTTTTTAGGTTCATTATAACATAGAATTCAACTATTTAAAATATACAAACAGTATTTATATTTTAGTTTTCCTAATACCATAATAACTATGACAAAGTTTTTTAAAATCTACTTGTTACTTTTAAACTGTTGGGATAAAATACAAGTAATTAATTATCTTTATAATATCATTATAGGAGTGAAGCATATGAAAAAAGAAGATATTGCAAAAATGATAGACCATACTATATTAAAACCTGAGGCCACTGAAGAACAGGTTAGAAGAGTTTGCGAGGAAGCCTTGAAATACAACTTTGCATCTGTTTGCATTAACCCAGGCAGGGTAGCTTTTACAGCAAGTATGCTTAAAGGAAGTGAAGTTAAGGTATGTACTGTTATAGGTTTTCCTTTAGGAGCTAATACAAGTGCTGTTAAAGCTTTCGAGACCTCAGAAGCAATTAAGGAAGGTGCTCAAGAGGTTGATATGGTAATAAATATTGGAAAGCTAAAAGATAAGGATTATGATTACGTTAGAGAAGATATAAAAGCTGTGGTTGAAGCAGCGAAGGGAAAAGCTTTAACTAAAGTTATTATTGAAACTTGTCTTTTAACTGACGAGGAAAAGGTTATTGCTTGCAGGCTTGCTAAAGAAGCTGGAGCTGGTTATGTTAAAACCTCAACTGGATTCTCAACAGGCGGGGCAACATATGAAGATATTAAGCTTATGAGAGAAACAGTAGGACCTGAGATGGGTGTTAAGGCTTCTGGAGGAGTAAGAAATAATACAGATGCACTGAGCATGATTGAAGCAGGTGCAACAAGAATAGGCGCTTCAGCTTCAATAGCTATTTGCGAAGGTGGAGAGGGAAGTTCAAATTATTAATATAAAATTTTTAGACTGCGTTTTAATGGACGCAGTTTTTATATTTTTTGTAAACTGTTCCTAAAATAAAAATTTTAGAATATCTATATAGTAATAGGCACATAGTGAAGGGAGGAATTACAGCGTGAGATCAGAATTGACTTCAAAGGACATAATATATGAGTATGATTTGGATGATAATATATCGAGGGAAGATGTTCAATATATACCGGAATACACAGAGGTTTATAAAAAAATAAGAAGCGCTCTTGAAATAAATGATAGCGGTTATAATGTTTATTTAATAGATGATTTTTCAAAGGAAAAGCTAAAGAATATAGTTAGCTTTGTAGAAAAGACACTTAGCGGAAGACCAAAGCCGCAGGATATATGCTATGTAGTAGAGGAGGACCCAAAGAGTCCTAAAGCTTTATTCTTACCTAATGGAAAAGGAAAAGAATTTAAGAGACAGCTTGAGGATATTCAAAATGCATATGCAGAATGCACCTTCAATTTTTATAACAGCAGTGCTAATAAGGAAAAAGAAGCTTTAATAGATAATATGCAGAAAAAAAGAAATGAGCTTATTAGCAAGCTTGAGGATATGGCTGAGGAGTATGGATTTGAAATTAAGATAACTCAAGGTGGCTTCGTATTTATTCCTTTAAAGGAAGGTGAGGCCATGACTGAAAAAGATTATGATGATTTAGAGAAGGATAAAAAAGATGATATATTAGATAAAGTTGGAACTTTAAAGGAAAATGCAGAAGTGATACTTGAAGAACTTAAACAGGTAGAACTAGACGAGCTTGAAAAAATAAAGAAGCTTATGGAAGAGCATTTTCTGGAAAGCTTAAAAGATGAAAAAGAAGAGTATACTAAGCAGTTTGAAGAGAATGAAGAAGCGCTTGGATTCTTTGATAGTATAAGCAGGAAAATAGAAAAGAATTTAATAGACAACTATTCAATAAACTATGATGAAGATGAAGAAAAGATAAATGAAATAATATATAAATATGAAATAAACGTTATAGTTGATAATAGTGAAAATGATAAGCCGCAAGTTATTTTTGAAGAAGATCCTAGTGTAAATAATCTTCTTGGAAACATAGAATATGAAAATCATAATAATGTTTATACTACTGATGTTAGTTTAATTAAAGCTGGGTCCATGCTTAAGGCAAACGAGGGCTGCTTAATTATTAGGGCAAATAGCCTTTTTAATAACACGCATGCATATTACTATCTTAAGAAAACACTAATTTCTGAAAAGGTAAATTTAGATTATAACAGAGGATATCTAGAGTTACTATCCTTGGGAAGCATTAAACCAGATATGATTAATATTAAAGAAAAAGTTATATTGATAGGTGATTATGAAACCTATGATGTGCTTTATAATTATGATGAAGATTTTAAGAAGATTTTTAAAATTAGAGCTGAATATGAGCCTATAGTGGAGATTAATGAAAACAGTAAAAGGGCCTTAGGTAGCTGCATAAACAAAATTATTAAGGAAAACAAACTTAAGCCAATTGACAATGACGCAGTTCTAGAAACAGCTAAATTTCTCTCTAGAAAAGCAGAGAGCAGAACTAAACTTTATTTTGATGATACTGAGATAAGTAGGATTTTAACGCTATCAAACAATAAGGTAATAAACGAAAATAGAGAAAAAATAACCTCAGAAGATATTAGAGAAGTTGCTTATTCTCAAGAAACAATTCAAAGAGAGATTTTAGACAGCTATAGAGATAAAAGAGTGCTGATAAATGTGAAGGACTCTTTAGTGGGGCAAATAAATGGTCTTTCAGTTATAGATTCAGGCTATTTTAGATTTGGAAAGCCAATAAGAATAACCTGCACTTGCTATAAAGGCGATGGAAACATTGTTGACGTTCAGAAAGAAAGCAATATGAGCGGAAATATTCATACAAAAGCTATCAATATACTTAAAGGGTATATAAACAGGCTTGCAAATTCTTACTCCAGACTGCCTGTAGATTTCCATTTGAGTTTTGAGCAGCTTTATGGAAAAATTGATGGAGATAGTGCTTCTGTAGCTGAAATAATAAGTATGATTTCAGCACTTAGCAAAATACCTATTAAACAAAGTATAGCGGTTACTGGGTCTATAAATCAATTTGGCGAGGTGCAGCCTATTGGGGGAGTAAACGAAAAAATAGAAGGCTTCTTTAATATCTGCAAGGTTTTAGATACTACTGATAATAAAGGTGTTCTAATACCATACTCCAATAGAAATGATTTGGTTTTAAGCCATGAGGTAGAAGAGGAAATAAAAAAAGGCAAGTTCCATATTTACACTATGGATTCTGTTGATGACGCTATTGAAATTTTAATGGGGACTGGAGAAATGAAAGTAGCTGAGGTAATGGATACTGTAGCTAAAGAAATAAAAAAGTACTCGAAAAGGTAAAACAATAACTAGATATCTAGATAAGAAGATAACTAGATAAGAAGATATCTTCTTATCTAGTTAAAAATTTATTATTTATACGTTAAATCTAAAATTAACTACATCGCCATCCTGCATTACATATTCCTTGCCTTCAAGTCTGTAGAAGCCTTTTTCTTTGGCTGCAGCTTCTGAGCCGCACTCTACAAGCTTGTCATAAGATATTGTTTCAGCTCTTATAAATCCTCTTTCAATATCTGAGTGAATTTTGCCAGCTGCTTGAGGAGCCTTTGTGCCTTGAGCAATTGTCCATGCTCTTACTTCTTGAACACCAGCAGTTAGGTAGCTCATCAACCCGAGCAGCTTGTAGCTTGAATGTATTAGTTTATCTAGTCCTGTTTCTTCAAGTCCATATTCCCTAAGCAGTTCAATCTTTTCGTCTTCTTCAAGCGAAGAAACCTCTTCTTCAAGCTTTGCACATATTACTACAACTTCTGAAGATTCTGAAACAGCATGCTCTTTAACTTTTAGAACAAAGTCATTTTCAAGATTTCCTGAAACTAAATCATCTTCAGATATATTCGCAGCATATAAAACTGGCTTTGAAGTTAATAGAAAGAAGCCTTTTACTAGTTCAATTTCTTCATCAGTCATTTCTAGAGTTCTTACAGGTTTACCGCTTTCAAGATGAGACTTTATTCTTTCCATTAAAGCTAATTCTTCCTTAGCTTTTTTATCTCCTGAACGTGCAAGCTTAATAGACTTTTCTATCCTTCTGTCTATCATTTCTATATCAGAAAAAATCAGTTCCAAATTTATAGTTTCAATGTCTCTTAATGGGTCAACTGAACCATCCACATGAACTACGTTAGGATCATCAAAGCAGCGAACTACGTGAACTATAGCGGCAACTTCTCTTATATGGGATAAAAATTTATTTCCAAGACCTTCCCCTTGGCTGGCTCCTTTAACAAGCCCTGCAATATCATAAAATTCTATATTTGCATAAACTTTTTTTCTTGAAGAATAAATTTTTTCAAGTACATCAAGTCTCTTGTCAGGAACATTAACAACTCCTATATTTGGTTCTATAGTACAAAACGGATAATTAGCAGATTCTGCACCAGCTTTTGTTATAGCGTTAAATAAAGTGCTTTTACCTACGTTTGGCAATCCAACAATTCCAAGCTTCATCTATCTATACATTCCTTTCCTTCTTTTGTAGGTCCTTAATTCCTAATAAATTATACCTTACAGCAATAGGTATTTCAAGGACATTAGTTAGTTTAAGCAATTTGAGTACATTCTATTAGAAGGGAAAAGTTTAAAAAATTTAATATTTAATGTAAAAATCCTAAATTATTAGAAGGAGTTTTCAAATTTATATAGAATATGTTGTAATAGTGGTTAAAAGTGGTGTAAAGTGGAGTAAAATAGTTATTGAGGTGGAGTAATGTTTATAGGCGAGTATCAACATGCCGTAGATAGTAAAAATAGAATGATTATCCCCTCTAAGTTTAGAGAAGCACTTGGGGAAAGCTTTGTGCTTACTAAAGGACTTGACGGCTGTCTTTATGCCTACACTATGGAGGAGTGGAAAATACTTGAGGAAAAGCTTAAGAAACTTCCACTTACAAGCAAGGATGCAAGAGCTTTTGTTAGATTTTTCTTTTCCGGAGCAAATGAGATAGATGTTGATAAACAAGGAAGAGCACTTATACCACAAAATCTATTAGAATACGCAGGCGTTTCTAAGGAGATAGTAAGTATAGGTGTATCAACTAGGATAGAAATTTGGGGCAAGGAAAAGTGGGAAGAATATAATAGCCAAAATATAGATTTTGATGGTATTGCAGAAAAAATGAGCGAGCTTGGAATATAGCCTTCATTAAAGGAGGATGACAATGGAGTTTAAACACGTATCAGTATTGTTGAATGAAGTAATTGAAGGTCTTAACATAAGTGAAAATGGAACATATGTGGATTGCACCTTAGGAGGTGCTGGACATTCTAGCGAGATAATAAAAAGACTTAGTGCACAAGGCAGATTAATTGGCATCGATCAGGATAGGGATGCCCTAAAAGCTGCTGGAGAAAGACTTAAGCAATATGAGAATGTAATTTTTGTCCACAACAACTTTACCAATGTAGAGCAAATACTTGAAGAGCTCAATATAGAAGGAGTAGATGGCATACTGATGGACCTCGGGGTCTCGTCCTATCAGCTTGATACTGGAGAAAGGGGCTTTAGCTATATGCAGGATGCACCTTTAGATATGAGAATGAATAGAGAGTCGGACTTTTCTGCCTATGATTTAGTAAATGAGTATAGCGTCGAGGAGCTTTATAGAGTTATCAGAGATTTTGGAGAAGAAAAGTTCGCAAAGAGGGTTGCTCAATTTATTGTAGACAGAAGAAAGAATAAACCAATAGAAACTACTCTTGAGCTTGTAGATATAATCAAGGCTGCAATCCCTGCAAAGGCAAGAAGGGAAGGACCTCATCCAGCAAAAAGAACCTTTCAAGCTATAAGGATAGAGGTTAACAAAGAATTAGATATTTTAGATAAAGCAATTGAGGGAGCTGTAAATAAGCTTAATATTGGTGGGAGAGTTGCAGTTATTACTTTCCACTCTTTAGAGGATAGAATAATTAAAAATAAATTTAAGGAACTTGAAAATCCATGTAAATGCCCTAAGGAGTTTCCTGTGTGTATATGTGGAAAGAAGTCAAAAGTGAAAATAATTACAAGAAAACCAATTGAGCCTTCTCTAGAGGAAGTTACTGAGAATCCTAGAAGCAGAAGTGCCAAATTGAGAATAGCAGAGCGAATTTAGTTCTAATTTTGGGATGGGGTGAATAAAGTGATAGTAATGGACAACAAAAACCTAATAAACGGCAGCTCGGCTTTAGCACCTAAGCAAAAGCCTCAGACAAGAAACCTAGAGGAAGAGCTTAAGAGACAAAAGAAGGAAAGAATTGCAAGACAAAGGGCGCAGGCACAGATTAGACTTAAAAAACAAGCCAAGGTAATAAAAGGTATAGGTATTTCGTTTTTAGTTGGGGTTTTATTAATTGGACGGTATGCGGCAGTATATAACATGCAGAAGGACATAGTTAAGGTAAAAAGCCAAATACATAATTTAAATATGGAAAATGAAGACCTCGTAAGCCAGTTATTAAAATCTAATAGTATTCAACAGATTGAAGAAACTGCAAAAACAAAACTACATATGATCACTCCCGATAAAAAGAATATAATTCACCTGGAAACCACTAAAGATTACTTTGCAAAAAATACTGAAGATAATAAAAAGAATAAGCAGGAGGATTTTATAGCAAAGCTTAGAAATATATTGTTTTAGTGGGGGTAGATAGGTTGGCTACACGCGATTTTAGGGACAAGGTGATAATTAAAAAAAGGATGCTGATTTCATTTGGCATACTTTTTCTTTTATTTTTTTTGCTAATCATAAGGCTGTTTTATGTTATGGTTGGACAATCGGAACATCTGACAAAAATTGCGAAAGAACAGTGGACAAGTGAAGTAAAGATAGATGCAAAAAGAGGAAGAATTCTAGATAGGAATGGTCTTGAGTTAGCGGTTAGTGCTAATGTTTACAGAGTTGATTTAGATATGAACTCTCTAAGACAACATCTAGATGAAAAAGGTATCACTAGAGAAGAAATCGCACCAAAGCTGGCCGAAGCGTTAAACATGGAAAGGGATGAGGTTTTAAAGATTCTATACAAAACTCTTCCTAATGGTCTTCCTATGGCATCCGCTTCTTTAGCTAGAAGGATTGAGAAGGCGCAGGCAGACAAGATTATTGATTTAAATATAAGAGGGATTCAAGTTTCCTCGGATACAAAGAGATATTACCCAGGTGATAATTTACTGTCTCATGTTTTAGGGCATGTAAGAAAAGATGGTGTTGGACTTAATGGAGTAGAGCTTAGCTATGATAAGATTCTATCAGGCACACCGGGCATAATAATGTCTGAAACAGATAATAAGAGTAAAGGACAACCTTACATAATTTCTGAATTCACTAAGCCTGTAGATGGCAAAGACCTGGTACTGACTATAGACAAGATGATACAGCAATTTGCAGAAAAGGCAGCACAGCAAGCTTTAAATGACAATAAGGCGAAAAATGTGAGCATAACAGTTATGCAGCCAGAAACAGGTGAAATTTTAGCTATGGCCAATAAGCCGGATTATAATCCCAATAACCCATGGGTTGAAGGGAAAACTCAGGATGAACTTCAGAAAATGTGGAGAAATAGGCTTGTAAGCGATACTTTTGAACCAGGCTCAATATTTAAGGTAATTACAGCCTATGCTGCTATGGAAGAAAATGTTGTGCATGAAGATGATCATTTTGTCTGTGGAGGAAGTACCAGAGTATTGAATAGAGTTATTCGATGCTGGAAAAGAACTGGGCACGGTGATGAAAACTTTGTAGATATATTAAAAAATTCATGCAACGTTGGTTTCATGGAACTTGGAAAGAGGCTTGGAAAAGATAATTTAAATAAATATATAAATAAATTTGGATTTGGTCAAAAGACTGGTGTTGATTTACCAGGTGAAGCTAAGGGAATTATAAGAAAAACTTCCAGCATCACTGATGTGGACTTAGCAACAATATCTTTCGGACAAAGCAATACAGTTTCAGGTATTCAATATTTGACAGCTCTAAATGCAATTGCAAATGGTGGAAAGTTAGTAACTCCGCATGTAATGAAAGAAATTGTACAGTTTGATAGCAATAACAAAAAAATATATGAACAGAACTATGACAAGTACAATGAAAGAAGTATATTAAAAGAGGATGTTGCCAATAATTTAAGAGAGTATTTGGAAAAAGTTGTATCAGAAGGTGGAGGTAAGAATGCTCATATTCCTGGTTATCACATAGCTGGTAAAACTGGAACTGCCCAAAAGGTTGACAGTGTTACAAAAAGTTATGCGTCAGGAAAATATATATCCTCTTTTGGAGGTATGGCACCAGCTGACAATCCCAAGATTTCTGTATTTATTTCTATTGATGAGCCAGATCCATCAAATTATTATGCTGGTCAGATAGCTGCTCCAGTAGCTAAGCAGCTATTCAATGATATATTTAATTATTTGGCAATAGAAGTAGATGCATCAAGTGAAGAAATTGCTAAAAGCATGCGTAGTGATGTAGTGGTACCTGAGGTTAGAGGTATGAAAAAGGATGCTGCTGCTAAGCTTTTAAAAGAATTAAAGCTAACTTATGACGCTGATACAAAAGGTGATTATGTAGTAGACATGAATCCTAAGCCGGGATATACCGTTAAGGAGGGCGACAAATTGTTGCTTTACACTGGAACAGCTACCAACTATAATAAAGTGGTGATTGTACCAGAACTTTTAGGACTAAGTAAGGAAAAAGCTATAACTGTTTTGAAAAATTTAGGATTAAAGGCTGAGTTTACTGGAGAAGGGCTTGTATCAAATCAAAATATAAAAGCTGGTGATCAAGTCACTAAGGGTGCAACTCTTGAGTTAGAATTGGACGTTATTGAAGATTAATTATAAAAAGTTTTTTTTGAGGCATGCAAATATTTCTTTATTTTAAGTAATATTGCATGCCAATATTGTGTATATGCCTAGGAGGGCAGAGTCTATAATCAAGATTTTAAGGGTGTACCAGATTGATGTAACCCAGCTTGGAAAACCAGTGAATAAACTATTCTGGGTTTGTACAGAAAGGAGAAGAGCTATGAAATTAAAAGAATTGCTAAAAGGTTTGAATTACTGCATATTAAGCGGTAGTGACGACATAAATATTAATAAGATAGAATATGATTCCAGAAAAATTGAGAAAGGAGACGTATTCTTTTGTATAGAAGGACTTAAGATGGATGGTCATGACTATGCTGCAAAGGCTTTAGAAAAAGGAGCAGCAGCAGTAATTTGTCAAAAGGAAATATCTTTGGAAGGTTCTGCTTCAGTGCTAAAGATTGAAGATACAAGAAAAGGGCTAGCCTCTGCTGCATCTATATTTAATGGTGAACCTTGGAGAAAGCTTAAAATGATTGGCATAACTGGAACCAATGGGAAAACCACTTCTACATATATGATAAAGTCAATATTAGAGGAAGCAGGAAATAAGGTAGGGTTGATTGGAACTATTGCCAATTATATTGGAGATGAAAAAATACCATCTCATCGAACAACTCCTGAATCTCTAGAGCTTCATGAACTATTAAAAAAAATGGTTGATAGTGGAGTTACTTATTGCGTTATGGAAGTATCCTCGCATTCACTAGCTTTAGATAGAGTTTATGGAATAGAATTTTCTGAGGCTATATTTTCTAATTTAACTCAGGATCATTTAGATTTTCATATTACTTTTGAGAACTACTATGATGCTAAGCTTATGTTGTTTAAAAACAGCAGAAATTCTATTATTAATATGGATGATGAATATGGCAGGCGTGTTTATGATGATGTAGTTGCTAATAAAGTCACATATGGAATCAATAGAACAACTGATATAAAAGCTGAAAATATAGTTATGCATTCCAGAGGAATAGAATTTGATCTAATAAATGGTGGCCAATATGAACACATTAATTTGAATATACCTGGAAGGTACAACATATATAATGCTCTCGGAAGTGCGGGTGCTTGTCTGAATGAAGGAATCAGCCTTGAGATTGTTAAAAAAGGTCTTGAAAAAGTTTTTGTTCCAGGCAGATGTGAAATTGTTACTAAGAAATATAACTTGGATTATGAAGTAATAGTTGATTATGCTCATACTCCCGACGGTCTTGAAAATATATTAAGTACTGCTAGGGAATTTACAAAAGGAAGACTAATCTCAGTGTTTGGCTGTGGAGGAGATAGAGACAAAACAAAGAGACCTATAATGGGGGAAATAGCTAGCAGATTAAGTGATATAACGGTTATAACTTCTGACAATCCAAGATCAGAAGAGCCAATAGCTATAATAAATGATATTTTAAACGGCGTTCCAAATGATAATTATATTACAATTGAAAATAGAAGAGATGCTATTAAGAAGGCTATGAGTATTGCTGAAAAAGGCGATATTATCGTTGTTGCTGGTAAAGGCCACGAGGACTATCAAGAACTAAAGGATAAAGTAATACACTTTGATGAAAGAGAAGTTATTGCTGATATAATAAAGGAGCTGTTATAGATGTTGAATTTGTCCCTAAATGAAATTGTAGAGGCAGTAAATGGAGAAATAATTAAAGAAGGAAATGAAATAGAACTTGAAGCTCTTGGAATAGATACAAGAACTATACAAAAAAACAGCATTTTTGTTGCTATTAAAGGTGAAAATTTTAATGGAAATGCCTTTGCGGCAGAGGCAAGCAATAAAGGAGCTGTCATATGCATAGTTGATGAGATTTTATGTGAGGCTGACAAATTTCATAAGGATACAGCGATTATAAAGGTAGCTGATACAAAGATAGCTCTTCTACAGCTTGCTAAGCACTATAGAAGCAAGCTGAGAATAAAAGTTGTTGGCATAACCGGTTCAACTGGAAAAACTTCAACAAAAGACTTAGTTGCTTCTATGCTTAGCTCAAAATACAAAGTGTTTAAAACTAATGGGAATTTCAATAATGAAATAGGACTTCCTCTTATGATATTTAAATTAACAGATGAATATGATGTTGCTGTTCTTGAAATGGGCATGAGTAATCTTGGTGAGATTCACAGACTTGCTGATGTTGCAAGGCCTAATATAGCTATAATTACAAATATAGGTGTATCGCATATTGAGTATTTAAAAACAAGAGAAAATATACTAAAGGCTAAATTGGAGATAACAGATTTCTTTAATGAAAAGAGTATATTGATAGTAAATCACGATAATGATTTATTAAGAACGATTGATTCTGAAAACTACCATATTTTTAGAATAAGTACTGAAGAAAAAACTGCTGATTATATAGCTGAAAATATAGTTTTAAATGAAGACAGCATAAGCTTTGAAGTTAAAGAAAAAAGTAACACTATTAGCCCTGAGTTCAGTATTTCTATACCAGGAAAGCATAATGTGCAAAATTCACTTCTTGCTATAGCTTGCGGAAAAGCACTTAATGTGAGTTATGAAGAAATGATAGAAGGAAGTTCTTTACTCGAATTTACTTCTATGAGGCTTGATGTAGTAAAAGGTAGTAAATTTACAATAATTGACGACTGCTATAATGCTAGTCCTGACTCTATGAAGGCTGCATTAGAAGTTTTAGAAAATGCTTCGGGACATAGAAAGATTGCAATCTTAGGGACTATGAAAGAACTTGGAGAAGAAGGGTATATGCTTCATAAAGAGGTTGGAACGTATGTCGCAGCTAGGAATATTGACCTGCTGATAACTATAGGAGAATTTAGCGAAGCTTTTAAAGAAGGCTTTAATGAGGACAGAAAATTTATGCAATTTGATAGTAATGAAAAAGCAGCTGAATATCTGCAAAGTATTATAAAGGAAAAGGATGTAGTTTTAGTAAAGGCATCCAGGTCTATGAAGTTTGAAAGTATAGTTAATAAGCTTAAGCTGTTAAATTGCTAAAGAGGGGATAGAATTATGTATAAAATTGTTTATGCTGTTTTAATAGCATTTTTTATTTCATCCATACTAGGACCGATTTTAATACCGCTTCTTCACAGGTTAAAGTTTGGCCAAAATATAAGAGAAGAGGGGCCTAAAAGCCACCAGAAAAAAGCTGGAACTCCTACTATGGGAGGTATTATATTCATAATTTCTTCCTTTATCACTATGGCTATTCTAATAAATAAGCCTAGTGATGAAGCAATGATAGCTCTTTATTCTTTTATAGCCTTTGGAATAATAGGTGCATTAGATGATGGTTTAAAGATAATACATAAAAAGAATCTTGGATTAAGAGCAGCAGAAAAAATGATACTACTCATTATAGTATCTGGTGTTCTAGGCTATTATGCTGCTACTAGTCCAAAAATAGGAACTAAAATTTTTATACCTTTTACTCAAATAAACTTTGATTTAGGAATATGGTATATACCATTTGTAGTACTATACTATGCTGCTACTACTAATGCAGTAAACTTAACGGACGGTTTGGATGGTTTAGCTACTTCTGTAACGCTATTAGTTATGACTTTCTTTGCCTTAGTAAGTTTTGGACTTGGTCATTACAACTTAGCAATATTCTGCGGCGTAATCGCTGGATCTTTGCTTGGTTTCCTAAGATATAATGCGTTCCCGGCTCAAGTGTTTATGGGAGATACTGGTTCGTTGGCATTAGGGGGAGCAATTGCTTCTATAGCTTTGATACTAAAACTCCCATTATTGGTTATAATAGTAGGTGGAGTATATGCTGTGGAAACTTTGTCAGTAATAATACAGGTTGCGTCATTTAAACTTACAGGTAAAAGAGTATTTAAAATGAGCCCGCTCCATCATCATTTTGAATTATCAGGTTGGCATGAAACAAAGATAGTTTCATTGTTTTCAATAATTACCGTTATTTTATGTTTAGTAGCATTTTTATCCTTACCAGCAATTATCTAGGAGGATACGTCCAATATGAAAAAATCCAATGTAAAAATGGGGAATATCGACTTTATTTTGTTTTCATCAATAATGATACTGGTAGCAATTGGTGTGGTTATGGTTTTTAGCGCCAGCTCCTACAGTTCTTTCTTTAGGAAAAATGACAGTATGTATTATTTAAAGAGGCAGGGCGCCTTTGCTATAGCTGGTATTTTTGCAATGGCTTTAGTTATAAGAACTGATTATCATAAACTAAAAAAATTAACAAATATTTTCATGATTGTTACTATAGGACTTTTAATCGTAGTATTATTTACTCCTGCAGTTAATGGAGCTAGTAGGTGGATTCCATTAGGTCCGTTCGCTCTTCAGCCATCTGAGATTGCAAAATATGTTGTAGTTCTTTATATGGCAAAGAGCATTGAGTATAAAGGGGAAAAGATTAAAAGCTTTATTTATGGCATACTGCCATACCTTATAGTATCTGGTTTTTATGCTGCTTTAATTCTTATGGAGCCTAACTTAAGTATTGCTACGGTTATAATGATTGTTACAATGATAGTGTTGTTTGTTGCAGGAGCAAGATGGCTGCACTTCTTTGAAATACTTGGAATGGTTGGAGCTTTAGGTGTACTCGGTATTCTATTAGCTCCATATAGATTGGCTAGATTTACAAGTTTCCTTGATCCCTGGGCAGACCCAAGAGGAGATGGATATCAGCTTATTCAATCTCTGCTAGCCTTTGGTGCAGGTGGTATAACTGGTGTTACTTTAGGAAAATCGAGACAGAAGGCTTACTACATACCTGAGCCTCATACTGATTTCATTTTTTCCATTGTAGGAGAAGAGCTTGGCTTGATTGGATGTACTTTAATAATAATATTATTTCTAGTTGTTATTTGGAGAGGCATCAGGACAGCAATGAGAGCAAAGGATACATACGGAACTTTACTTGCCATTGGGATTACTTCTGTAATAGCTGTTCAGGCTGTTATTAACATAGCAGTTGTAACTGGTTCAATGCCTGTAACAGGGGTACCACTTCCTTTCATTAGTTACGGAGGATCAGCTTTAGTTTTTAATCTCATGGGAGTGGGAATTGTTCTAAACATATCACGACAATGTAATAATTGATGAAGCATTGCTTAACCGCAATGCTTTTTTAACTTGATTTTCGAATGAGAAAAATTTAACAAATTTCTCTCATTATTAATAAAAATTCTTCCTAAACATAATGAATTTAGTTTCATTAAGTGGTATTATATATAGTAGAATTCTAATTACTAAAGTATAAGGTGTGATAATAAATTGAGACAAACTCAAATTAGCACAAATAATGAATTAATAATAAAGAGAAGACAAAAAAGGGCTATAAAGAGAACGGTCATATTTTCTGTGCTTCTTATTTCTGTTTTAGTTACTTTATGCTTGAAGCTTACTTATTTCAATGTATCCAATATAAAAATAATCAATAACAGCATAGTTAACAGTGATGAAATAGAAAATATGGTTAAAGATATTATCGGAACGAATATTTTTTATTTAAATCTTAAAAATATAAGAACTAATGTATTGAAAAATCCGTATATATTAAAGGCAGATATTAAAAGAAAGCTGCCTAATACAATAGTTGTATCAGTGAGTGAAAGACAGGCTGTCTTTTATGGAAAACGCGATAACAATTTTTTAATAATTGATAAAAATGGAATTGTTTTGGAAGAAAAAGATGATATTTCCGGCATGAAGCTAACAAGTCTTGAAGGTTTTGATTTAGTTGAAACGAAACTTGGTGAACCTGTTATAAAAGAAGATAAAAGAAAAATTAATGACATAGGGACTATAACAGAGTTGATAACCCTGAATACCAGCAGCATTGAAATTACATCTGTGAATTTGTCTGATTCGTTAAATACTATTGTTAAATGTAATGATATTTCAATTAAATTAGGAACTGGCAATATTAAGGAAAAGTTGAATTTAGCTTTTAATATTATTGAAAATAATGATTTAAAAGACCAAAAGGGCTATATTGATGTAAGCTTCGAAGGGAATCCTGTAGTATACATTGAAAAATAGCTTTAGATTTATAGGAGGAAAACAATGAAGAAGTACACTTCACAAATTTCTGTTGCTTTAGTTTGCTGTATTCTTGGATTTATGCTTGCTTATCAGTTTAAAATACTAAATAATCAAGCAAAAGTATTTAAGGCTCCAGAAACTAATAGTGATATAACTATTGAAATAGAGCAATATAAAAAGCAAAAAGAACAAATGCAAAAGAACATCGATGATTTGCAAGGAAAGCTGAAAAGCTATGAAGAGGCTGCAGCAAATAAAAACGATGAGTCAAAGGCGCTCCTTGAAGAACTTGAGACTACAAGACTTCTCACAGGAACTAAGGACGTTCAAGGACCTGGTGTTGTTGTATATTTAACTCCTAACAAAAGCATCTTAGGAAGCGATTTACAGGCAGAAAGAATAACAGACAAACATTTGGTTTATATTGTTAATGATCTTATAGCAGGAGGAGCAGAAGCTGTTTCTATAAATGATATTAGGATAACTCCAAGAACTGGTATAGTAGTATCAGGGAGTGATATTAGGATAAATGGAGAAAAAGTTTCACCAATGGATAGAATAACTATAAAAGCTATAGGTGATAAAGATGTGCTATATAGTGTATTTACTTTTCCAGGTGCTCTTAATGAATTTAAAACCGTCAGCAAGATTACTTACGAAAAGTCAGATAATATAACAATAAAAAAATACAACAAAAGTTTTAAATTTGAATATGCAAAACCAGTAAAGCAAAAATGAGGTGATTAAATGATAGCATTTATAGGATTATTGTTAGGTATTATTGCAGGAGTATTTTGGGATATAAATATACCTGATAAATTTTCACCATACATGTCTGTTGCAATATTGGCATGCTTGGATTCTGTTTTTGGGGCACTAAGGGCAGCTCTTTCAAAGAATTTTAGGGCAGATGTGTTTATTTCAGGTTTCTTCGGTAATGCTGTTTTGGCTGCTGCGCTTGCTTATTTAGGTGATAAACTTAATGTTCCAATTTATCTGGCTGCAGTAATAGTGTTTGGAGGAAGAATATTTGATAACTTTGCAATTATTAGGAGGCTAATGCTTGAAAAAGCTAAATCACACAATGAGGTGGTTAAATGAAAAATAATGAGGCATCATTATTTGTTTTCATTGCTTCAATAATAGTTGGAATACTAATATCATTAAATATTAACTTTAATAGGACTTATAATAGAGTATTTTTAACAACAAAACAATATCAAGATGCATACAATCAAAGAAACAAACTTAGAACTGATATTAGCAACATGCAGGATATTTATGAAGAGTTGTATGATAAACTGAGAAAAATCAACTATAATAAGGAAGGTTCAAATAACGTTGTAGGCGAGATACAAAATGAGCTTGATAGAAATAAGATGCTTCTTGGGCAAATGGATGTAGAAGGGCAAGGAATAGTGATAACTCTTAAAGATCTTAGCAATGATTTATTCTACAATGAGGATGATCCAGACATCTTGTTTAAAATAGTTCACAACTATGATATTACTTATATAATAAACGATCTTAGAAATGCAGGTGCTGAAGCTATAGCTGTTAATGGTCAAAGAATTGTTGAAAGCAGTGAAGTAATCTGCGACGGACCTCTGCTAAATATAAATGGAGTAAAGATTGCATCCCCTTTTTATATTAGCGCTATTGGAAACAAGGATGGGCTTAGGCAGTTTATGCTAGCTGATGAACACTATTTAAAAGAGATGATAAATAGAGGGATAAATGTTGAAGTTAAAGAATCTGAGAATATTAAAATTCAAGGATACTATCATGAATTAAATAGGAATTTTATTAAGTCAGTAAAATAGGGATAATAAGATTTAACCTGTCATAATTATAAAATTTTAATGACAGGTTAAATTTTATTAAAAAATATAGTTGAATTGAAGGAGTTTTCGAATTTTTGAAGAATAATAATAATATAATTTAATTTATTGTGTATTAATAAGTTTTTATTTCTACAATAAATTTAAAGGAGACGGTAATATTGTCTATAGCTGATAAAATAAAAACCATAAAGGATGGCTTAACTGATGATATAACCTTAATAGCAGTTTCAAAGTATAAAAGCGTTCAAGAGATTAATGAAGCTTATGATTGTGGCATAAGAAATTTCGGAGAAAATAGAGTTCAGGAACTGCTTGATAAAAATGACAAACTGCCTAAGGATATTAGATGGCATTTAATTGGACACCTGCAAAGAAATAAAGTAAAGTATATAGTAGGCAAGGTTGAGCTAATACACTCACTTGATAGTATTAAGCTTTTAGAGGAAATTGAGAGACAGTATGGTACTAGAAATATGTCTGCAAAGGTTCTTATACAAATAAATATTGGAGAGGAAGAAAGCAAGACAGGAATAAAACCTCAAGAGCTTGAACATTTATTAGAAGTTTGTGAAAGCTGCAAGCATGTAGAGGTAGAAGGGCTTATGGCTATTATTCCAATAGGTGATGAGGAAAGCTGCCGCAACTATTTTAAACAAGTGAAGCAAATATTTGATAGTATAAAGTTAAAGAAATATAATAATATTCATATGAAATATCTTTCTATGGGTATGACAAATGATTATAAAATAGCAGTCTTAGAAGGTTCAAATATGATAAGAGTCGGTACCGGTATATTTGGAAGAAGATAAATTAATAATAAACGTAGGGGGAGTAAGAAAATGTCTGCAAAAATGATAAATAAAATGATGGGATTTTTAGGACTTGAAGAGGATATAGAATTAGAAGAAAATGAAGAAAAAGACGATATAATTAGAGAAGAAGAAGTAGCTCAAGTTGAGTCCATATTTACTTCAAGTAAAAAACCAAAAAGCAATGTTGTAAACATACATACTGCAGCTTCGGCTAAAGTAGTTATTATAAAGCCAAATGATTATGATGAGGCTGCAAATATATGCGATAATCTAAGAAACAGAAAGATTGTAGTTGTCAATACCACATCACTAGAACCAAAGCTGGCTCAAAGACTTTTAGATTTCATTGGTGGTGCTTGCTACGCCTTAAGTGGAGAATTGCAGCAGGTAGAAAAAGGCGTTTTCATTTTGTCACCTTCAAATGTTGAAGTATCCAATGACTTAAAAAATGAACTTAGCAGCAATGGTATTTTGAATTGGAATAAATAATTTTGGAGGCAAATATGATTTTAACTTTAAGGTATGCATTGAATTTGCTCTTTAGATTTTTAGAGTACGCCATTTTGATAGATGTAATATTGTCTTGGGTTTATAGAGGCAGGGGGAATATGTTCATAGATATACTTCATATTTTCACTGAGCCTTTTATGGCACCCGCAAGAAAACTTCAGCAAAGATTAATGCCAATGTCCATGCTTGATTTTTCACCTATCATTGCTTATTTTATTATTAGCTTGCTAAGAAGATTAGTATTTGTAATCTTGTAATAAAACTATGGATAAGAAAAGTTTTATAAGTACTATAAAGTTTGAAGATGATAATTTATTATCAAATTTATATGATAAGATTAAGCTGGCAGAGAAAATTTCAAGACCCGTATTTACATCAGAATTTTACCCTCCAAATGTTTGGAAAATAGTAAAAGATATGAACAAGAGCTTCAATATCAATATATACACCTGTGGCATTTTCGAAGAGAGCGAGAGAAAAATGCTTTGCATGGCTCAAGAGGAACCTGAAAAGTATCCTGCTAAGCTTATAAAAATACAAAACAAGTCTAAATTTGAAAGTTTAGATCACAGAGATTATCTTGGAGCGATAATGGCTTTAGGGATAAAAAGAGAAAAATATGGTGATTTGATCTTAGATGGAAACAACTGTTATGCAGCTGTTAGCGAAGAGATTAGCGATTATATTTTATATAATTTAACCTCTATAGGTCGATGTCCATGTAAAGTTGATATAATTGATGACTATAGTGATTTGAATATAAGTGCCAGGTATGAGGATTTTATGCTTCATAGTACTTCTTTAAGGCTTGATTGTATTGTTAGTTCAATATGCAGCTTGTCAAGGGCTAAGGCTGTTGAGCTCATTCAGGCATCAAAGGTATTAATTGATTATGTTGATATAAACGAAAAAGATAAGGTTATTGAAGCTGGTACTGTTATAACAGTAAGAGGATATGGTAAATTTAAGTTTATTGAGCAGATAGGTTCTACTCAAAGAGGAAGACTGAAGCTATCTATGAAAAAATACATATGATGAGGTGGTAATTTTGAAAATAACAGCTATGGACATAACTAATAAAGAATTTAAAAGAGCAATAAGAGGATATTCTGCTGAGGAAGTAGATGAATTTTTAGATAAAATTGCAGAAGATTACGAAACATTGTATAAAGAAAATTCGTCTATGAAAGAGAAAATTAGTGCACTAAATGAAAAAGTAGAGCACTATGCAAAGATGGAAACAACAATACAAAACACTCTACTTTTAGCGCAAAATGCTGCAGAGCAGTCAAAACAAGTTGCACAAAAAGAATCAGATTTAATAGTTAAGACTGCTAATGAATCAGCACAGAGGATTTTAGATAAGGCTCATAACGACGTTATGAAAATCAATGATGACTATGAGCAATTAAAACAAGAGTTTATAAAGTTTAGAGCTAAATTTAAAAACTTTATGAATACACAAGTAGAAATGTTTAATACCTTGGAAAAGGATGTAATAAAAAATTATAATATCGGTTCAAGCTTTGAAGATTCTCTTAAAGAAAAGGATATTGATTCTGAAGAAGAATTTAAAGTTAAAAATATTAAATCTGATGATTTAAAACAAGATAATTTAAGTGAAATTAAAAGCTTTTTTGTAAAAGAAGACTAGCAATATCTCACTCTTAGGAGTGGGATTTTTCTATTTGTATTCCTTGGAAGCACAGTAAAAATCAACAACTGTTATGGCTTAAAGGAAAGACAGGAGGAAGGAAAATGGAAGAACTTAAAATAGATAGCCTTCAAGCTGAATATAAGGTTTATATAGACAATAGTTTTGAAGAATTTAAAACTTACATATATGAATGCTATGGAAGGTATTCAAAAAAAATATTTATAGTCACAGATGATAGGGTAGCTAGCTTTCATAAAAATATAATTGATTATTTTCGTAAGGATTTAACGGCAAAAGTGTTTACTATAAAGAACGGTGAAGAAAGCAAGAATTACGATACAATAAGCGATGTGTATAAGTTTTTAACTGATAATGGTGCTGATAGAGACAGTTTATTAATTGCTTTTGGTGGCGGTGTTGTAGGAGACTTAACCGGTTTCGCAGCAGCAACCTACATGAGAGGTATTGGATTTATAAATATACCAACTACCTTAATGTCTCAGGTAGATAGCTCTATAGGTGGGAAGGTTGGTTACAATCATAATGGCATTAAGAATATAATTGGAGCTTTTTATAATCCTGAAGCAGTTTATATATCAACTCATTTTTTAAAGACTTTGGAGAAACAGGAACTGTTAGATGGTTTGGGAGAAATTTTAAAGTATGGTTTGATAAGAAATGAAGCATTGCTTGATTTCATTGAAAGTAATTATTCAAGCATATTAAGTCTGGAAGAGGATAGTTTAATTTATGTGGTAAAAGAATGCCTTAGTATTAAAGCTGAAACTATTGCTGAGGATTATAAAGATATTGGGTTTAGAAATATACTTAATTTTGGACACACAATTGGACATGGCATAGAAATTGATTCAAACTACACAATAACTCATGGCATATCTGTAGCGTTAGGTATGCTTGCAGCTTTAAAGCTGTCTGAAGAAAAACTTCAACTTCCTCCCCAAATATATAGCAGAATAGAAAATTTATATATAAAATTGGGTATACCAATTAGGTATAAAGTTGACAATTTTGCATCCTTTTTGTATGCTATAAAGCATGACAAGAAAAACTCGGACGGTATAAGATTTGTATTGCTGGAAGATATAGGGCTGTGCAGGATTAAGGTGGTAGTATCTGAGAAAGACATATTATCAGCTTTGCAAAGAAGTATTTGCAATGTTAAATAAATATTAGTAGGAGGAATTAATATGATTATTGGAATAATAGGTGCAATGGATGAAGAAGTAGAACAACTGCTCAAGGATATTGAAATTGAAAGAAAAGAAACAAAGGCAAGGATGAACTTTTACTTTGGAAGGCTTTGGGGACAAAATGCAGTTGTAGTAAGAAGCGGGATAGGAAAGGTTAATGCAGCAGTTTGTGCTCAAATTTTAATTGATGATTTTAAAGTCGACTATATAATAAATGTTGGTATAGCAGGTGGAATTGGCGAGAATATCAAGCCGGGAGACGTAGTTGTAGCTGATAATTTAATTCAGCATGATATGGATACCACGGCTTTCGGAGATAGAATAGGACAGATTCCAAGACTTGATACATATGACTTTAAATGTTCTGAAACATTAGTTACGAAGGCTAAAGAAGCCTGCAGCTATCTTAAGGAAGGCAAATCTTTTGTAGGAAGAATTGCAACAGGAGATCAATTTATTGCAGATTGCGATAAAATAAAATGGCTTAACAGTGAGTTTGATGCCGTTGCCTGTGAGATGGAAGGTGGAAGCATTGCTCAGGTCAGTTATTTAAATAAGACACCTTTTGTTGTAATCAGATCAATATCAGATAATGCAAGCACAGGTGCTCATATGGATTATGAAAAATTCAAAAATATAGCAGTTGATAATTCGATAATAATACTTAAAAATATGCTAAAAAATATGTAGGTGATGATTGGGTGAAACAATTATTGGTAGACAAGAGCAGTGGTGACAGTATAAAGGTAAAGATAAGCAATATAGTCTTTGGCTCAGAAGATAAAATTATAATATCTGGGCCATGCTCTGTTGAAGATTATGAAAATATGATAAAAATAGCAAGGAAACTAAAAAGGCTGGGAGTGCACATGATAAGAGGAGGTGCATTTAAGCCTAGAACTTCTCCTTATGACTTTCAAGGGCTGCAGGAAGAAGGACTAAAAATACTTAAGCAAGTAGGCTGTGAAGTTCAACTTCCTGTAGTAACTGAGATTATGGATACTAGAGATATAGAAATGGTGTCGGGATATTCTGATATGCTTCAGGTTGGTTCCAGAAATATGTATAATTATTCTCTTCTAAAAGAGTTAGGAAGAAGCAAGGTGCCAGTACTTTTGAAAAGAGGAATGAGTGCCACATTATCTGAATGGCTGTATGCTGCAGAGTATATACTATCTTTTGGAAATCCAAATGTTGTACTTTGTGAAAGAGGCATAAGAACCTTTGAAACTTATACTAGAAATACCCTAGACTTAAACAGCGTAGCAGTTCTAAAACAAAAGTATAGGCTGCCTGTGATAGTTGATCCAAGCCACGGCACAGGCATGAAAGAACTTGTTCCTAATATGTGTTTAGCATCAATAGCAGCAGGCGCCGACGGCCTTATTATTGAAAGTCATATAAATCCTGATAATGCTGTATCTGATGCTAGACAAACGATATCTATAAGCTCTTTAGAAAAAATAATTTCCAAGGTTAATAAACTAAAAGAGATATATTAAAATATATTTATTTTAGAAGAATTACTAAGTACCTAGGAAGAATATAGAAGTCATAACAATTAATAATTGTTATGTACTTGCAAGGAATACAGGAGGCGTAACAATTAATAATTATTACGTACCTGAAAGGAATACAGGAGGGTTAGTTTAAATGAAAATTGAGCTTCAAAGAAAAAATGAGGCGGTTAAAAGAACATTTAGGCTTCCTGGAGATAAATCCATCGCACACAGATCTTTAATTATTGGGGCTTTAGGAAAAGGAAGCTATAAGATATATAACTTTCCCAGGAGTTTGGATTGTTTGTCAACCCTGCATTGTATGAAAAACATAGGTATAGAAGCAGAAAATAATGAAGATGGAATATACGTTTATTCTCCTGGATATGAGAATTTCAGTAAAGTTTCAGTAAGCTTAAATGCAAATAACTCAGGAACTACAGCTAGACTGTTAAGCGGATTAATTTGCGGCTGCGGAATAGAGGCTTCAATCGATGGAGATGATTCATTAAGAAAACGCCCAATGGATAGAGTAGTGGTGCCTCTAAAAGCTATGGGAGCTAGTATAGAAAGCAGCTCAAACTTACTTCCTTTGAAGTTCATGGCATCGGAGAAGCTTAAGGGCATTAAATATAAAATGCCTGTTGATTCGGCGCAGGTAAAGTCCTGTGTTCTAATAGCTGGATTTATGGCTGAGGGAGAGACTATAGTAATTGAAAATAAAAGCACTAGAGATCATACTGAAAGAATGTTTAAAGCTTTAGGTGCAGATATAGCAGTTAATGAAAATAGTATAACTATAAAAAATTCAGATATTACTGTAAAAGATATATATATCCCAGGCGACATATCTTCTGCAGCATTTATACTTGCTTGCTTTTTATTGAGCATAGACTCAGAGGTACGAATTGAAAAGGTACTGCTTAACGAGAGAAGGAGAAAGTATTTAGATATACTTAAAAGAATGGGAGCGAGTTTAAGCTATGAAATTTCTAAAAACATTAATGGCGAATTAGTGGGAAATATTGCTGCAAGCAGCAGCAGATTGAATGGAGTTAAAATAGCAGCGGAAGAAGTGCCAAATATAATTGATGAAATTCCAATGCTTTCTGTACTTGCTGCTTTCAGCAGCGGCACTACAGTCATTGAAGGAATAAAAGAGCTTAAATATAAGGAAAGTAATAGAATAAAGGCAATAGCTAATAATCTAAATTCTATAGGTATTAAAGTAATATATTCAGATGAATCATTAGAGATAATAGGAAAAGATTGCTTAGTTAATAAAGAAGTTCATATAAACCCATATAGCGATCATAGAATTGCGTTGGCTTTTACAGCATTTGCTATGAGAAATGAAGGAATAACAGTTATAGATAATTGGGATTGTACAAACATATCTTTTCCAGATTCATTGAAGTATTTTAAAGAAATTTTTGATATTCACATCCACCAGTAATAAAATCTACTTATTTTGAGAAAATAAGTAGAAGACATAATTAACTTGAATAGGTGGGTGGAAATATGAATAGTCAAAAGCTTGAATATTATAAGAAAAAACTTCTTGCCGAGAAAAACGATGTAATAGCTTTATTAAAACAAATGGAAGAAAATGAAGCGTTTAATTCAAAGGTAGAATTCGCAACTGAACTTTCAGAACTATCTATGTACGACAATCACCCTTCAGATATTGCTACAGAAACTTTTGATCAAGAGAGGGGTTTAGCATTAAAAGAACATGAGATAACCATAATAAAGAAAATTGAAGATAGCTTGGCGAATATTGAAGAAGGAAGTTATGGAACTTGCAAATCATGCGGAAAAAAAATTCCGGAAGAAAGATTGGAATTTATACCTTATGCAGAGTTTTGTGTTACCTGTCAGGATGCAGCTAATAATATGAGACCTAGAGAAAAAAATAACAGACCTGTTGAAGAAAGTGTATTAGGAGAGCCGTTTGGGTATGGTGTAAAGGATTTTGATGAACAAAATTATGAAGTTGGATACGATGCTGAGGATGCTTATCAAGATGTTCAGAGGTTTGATTGGCGGGAAAATACAGACTACGATTTTCTAGATGAGGATCCTTTATATGTTGAACCTATAGAGCAAATAAGCAATCAGCAATATAAAAATCAGCTTCCCGATTAATTAGTAATAGTAATGAAAGGTTGAGATGGGGATGGAACTTTTAATAGTTTTAATTGGTATTATTTTAGACAGAATAACTAAGATTTGGGCTTTAAGAAGTCTTGCTACAGGAAATGATATAATTGTAATTAAAGACTTATTTGCATTTTCCTATTTAGAAAATAGAGGAGCTGCCTTTGGGATATTTCAAAATAGAGTACTGCCTTTAGCTGTCATGACTTCCTTAGTAATAGTTGGTATGGTATATTATCTTGTAAAATATAAGCCTGTTTCAAAACTACTTAGATACAGCCTGGCTTTGATTATAGCTGGTGCATTAGGAAATCTTATTGATAGGCTAGCATACAGATTTGTTGTGGATTTTATTTTGCTTCACTACAAGGATGTTTATTATTTTCCAACTTTTAACGTAGCAGATATGTTTGTTGTGGTTGGAACAATACTTCTGGCTATATGCATATTGAAGGATGAAAAATAATGGAATTAATAAAGTTTGTAGTTAATGAAAATACAAAAGATGTGAGATTGGATGTTTATCTATCCAAAGAAATGCAGGATAAATCGAGGGCTTATATCCAAAACTTGATAGAAGAAGGTAAAGTTACAGTAAATAGTTCTGTTAAAAAAAGTAATTATAAACTTAAAATAAGTGATAAAATTCAAATAATTGTTCCTGAGCCAGCTGTGCTTAATATAAAACCGGAAAACATTCCACTTGATATTTTATATGAGGATAAGGATGTTATAGTAATAAATAAACCTCAAGGTATGGTTGTACATCCAGCTTCCGGAGTGTATGAAGGAACCTTGGTTAATGCTCTGCTTTATCACTGCAAGGACTTATCGGGTATAAATGGCATTGCAAGACCAGGAATAGTTCACAGAATAGATAAGGATACCTCAGGAGTTTTGGTTGTTGCAAAAAATGATTTTGCCCATAATCATTTGGCTCTCCAGTTTAAAGAACACAGTATAAATAGAATTTATATAGCATTAGCTGAGGGAGTCTTAAAGCAAGAGGAGGGTACGATTGATGCTCCATTGGATAGACATCCGGTAGATCGAATTAAAATTGCAGTAGTAAAGGATGGCAGAAGAGCAGTTACTCATTATAGAGTTTTAGAAAGATATAAAAGCAATACGCTTGTTGAGTGCAAGCTTGAAACAGGAAGAACACATCAGATTAGAGTGCATATGTCCCATATTAATCATCCTTTAGTTGGAGATCCAGTTTACGGATATAAAAAACAAAGATTTAAGCTTGAAGGTCAAATGCTTCACGCAAAGCTCCTTGGCTTTATTCATCCAACTACAAAAGAATACATGCATTTTGAAGCCAGCAGACCTGATTATTTTGAAAAAATATTAAATATACTTCAAAAAGAATTGCTTTAGTATATTAAGTGTGCTATTATTATAACAAGAAATTTAATATACCTTTAAGTGATTCCGTGAGATCATAAGGCTGCGAAATAGTGTTTAATTGTTATATGTATAAACTTTTGTTTATTGCGCCTTTATCTCAGGATAAGGCGTTTTTATTTTGCATTTTATTACAGAGGAGGTGGAAGAAGATGAATTTGAAGACACAGTTAATCGATGATAAAGCTATTGCAAGAACCTTGACTAGAGTTGCTCATGAAATAATTGAGAGAAATAAAGGTATAGAAGATGTAGTACTTATAGGCATTAAGAGAAGAGGGTATCCCTTGGCCCATAGAATTGCAGAGGCCATTGAAAAAATTGAAGGTACAAATATTCCAGTTGGAAGCGTAGATATAACACTTTATAGAGATGACCTGTCTACCATAGGAGAATATCCAGTTGTAAATGAGGATGCTTTAGGTATAGAAATTAAAAATAAAATTGTGGTTTTAGTTGATGATGTTCTTTATACAGGAAGAACAGCCAGAGCTGCTATTGATGCTGTAATACATCACGGAAGACCAAAGATAATTCAACTAGCCGTATTAATTGATAGAGGTCATAGAGAGCTTCCCATTAGAGCTGATTATGTAGGAAAAAATATCCCAACCTCAAAAAATGAGTTGGTTTCAGTAGAATTAAACGAAATAGATAACATTGACTCAGTTAAACTATATGAACTATAAATCTTTTAATTTAGCTCTGAGAGGCTAAGAAGGAGGAACTTTTATGAAAAATTATATTGATATTGATGAAAAACTGCCTATTTTAAAAACTATCCCTTTAAGTTTTCAGCATTTAACTGCTATGTTTGGTGCAACAATTTTGGTACCTATTCTTTTACAGGTGAATCCAGCTATTGCTCTGCTTATGAATGGAATTGGAACCCTGCTGTATACTTTCGTAACAAAAGGCAAAATCCCAGCCTATCTTGGCTCAAGCTTTGCGTTTATTGCACCAACTCTTGCAATTTTAACTTCCAGCGGGGGATTTGGACATGCGCAATCCGGATTTATATTCTTTGGAATATTCTTTGTAATTATGTCTTTCATAATAAAACAGGTTGGAATTAAGTGGATTGATGTAGTAATGCCACCTGCAGTTATGGGATCGGTAGTTGCTGTTATCGGATTAGAACTTGCACCTCTTGCTGCGCAACAGGCTGGACTAGCACCTGCTGCCGCTAAAGTAGGAGAGACAGTGCAGGCTTATGTTCCGGATGCAAGAGTATTAACTGTAGCTTTGACTACATTATTTATTGGAATTATCGGTTCTGTAGTTTTTAGAAAGTTTTTTAAGATTATACCAATATTGATTGCTGTTGTGTGTGGATATGTGCTATCACTATCTATGGGGATGGTAGATAAGAATATTATAGCTCAGGCTCCTTGGTTCAAACTGCCTCAGTTTCATGCGCCAGTTTTTGATTTGAAAGCAATCCTCATCATAGCTCCAGCATGTTTAGTGGTATTTGCAGAACATATAAGCCATTTAATTGTAACAGGGAATATTACTGAAAAGGACTTAATGAAGGAGCCAGGATTGCACCGTTCACTGCTTGGAGATGGATTGAGCAATATACTATCAGGTTTCGCAGGTTCTCCTCCCAATACAACCTATGGTGAAAATATAGGTGTTATGGCATTAACAAAGGTTTATTCAGTTTGGGTAATCAGGGGAGCTGCCATATTAGCAATAATTTTCTCCTGTATAGGAAAAGTAGCAGCTGCAATACAGTCTATACCTTCACCAGTTATGGGCGGAATAACTATTCTATTATATGGGGTTATTGCATCCTCAGGACTTAGAATGTTTGTGGAGCAAAAGGTTGACTTAAGCAAGAGCTATAACATGATACTAGCTGCAGTAACGTTTATAATTGGAGTTAGTGGTGCCAGCATCACTTTACCAGGAGATGTAGAATTAAAGGGGATGGCTTTAGCTGCAGTTATCGGAATGCTTCTTTCTATAATGTTTTATCTATTAAATAAATTTGGATTGATGAACGAAGAATATATTATCTAGACCAGTGATGAAGACAAACATATAACTGGAAGCAAATTCTAAGCTCTAACTGTAACAGTAACAGTTAGAGCTTTTCTGCACCTATTAAACTTTAGATATGAAAAGATATGAGGTATAGCTTGTTGTTATTTGAGAGATTATATTGTATAGTATTTGTAGCATAAAAGAAGGAGAGAAACAAATGAACTATAATTTAATTGCTACTTCAACCTTTGGGTTAGAGTCTATTGTTGCTAAAGAACTTAAGCAGTTAGGCTATGAAGATTTAGTAGTGGATAACGGAAAAGTAACTTTTTCAGGAGATGAATACGATATAGCTATATGCAACACTTGGCTTAGAACTGCAGATAGAGTATTCATTAAGATGGCTGAGTTCAAGGCTACAACCTTTGAGGAATTGTTTCAAGGCACACTAGCTGTAAATTGGGGAGAGCTTATACCTGAAAATGGTAAGATGCACGTAGTTGGAAAATCTGTAAAGTCTACATTGTTTAGTGTTCCAGATTGCCAGTCGATAGTTAAAAAGGGCGTAGTAGAGTCGATGAAGAAAACCTATAAAACTGATTGGTTTGAGGAGGATGGACCAGTATATAAAATAGAGATATCACTATTAAAGGATATAGCTGTTTTAAGCGTTGATACCTCTGGCGCAGGGTTGCATAAAAGAGGCTATAGGGAATATGCTGGTGAAGCGCCTATGAAGGAAACGCTTGCAGCAGCATTAGTGCTTTTGAGTAATTGGGAGCCTTCAAGGTCTTTTGCAGATTTATTCTGTGGATCAGGAACTATTGCGATCGAAGCAGCTTTAATTGGAAAGAATATAGCACCGGGCTTAAATAGAAGCTTTGTGTGTGAGCAATGGCCAAACATGGATAAGAGCATATGGGAAGAAATAAGAAGCTATGCAAGAAGTAAGATAAATAGCGAAGAATTTAGAATATTAGCTTCAGATATTGATGGAAGAGTTTTGGGTACTGCTAGGGCAAATGCTGATAAGGCTGGAGTAAGTGAGTATATAAGCTTTCAGAGACAAGCTGCTCAGGATTTTACGTCAAGAAAGAAATATGGCTGCATTATTAGCAACCCTCCTTACGGTGAAAGAATAGGAGAAATTAAGCAGGTTGAAGAGTTATATAAAAGCTTAGGGAATATCTATAATAATCTTGAGACATGGTCCTTATTTATTATCACGTCTCATACCGATTTTCAAAAACTATTTGGTAAAAAAGCAGATAAAAATAGAAAGCTTTATAACGGAAGACTGCTTTGCTACTATTATCAATACATAAATAATCCTCCTAAAATAAAAAGTAAACAGGAATAAGTTCCTGTTTACTCTATTTTTTGAAGTTCCAGCTTTTTAGGGTCTATATAAATTGTTTTGTTTGTATAATAAATAACCATGCCTGGTTTTGAACCCGAAGGCTTTTTAACATTTCTTACTTCAGTATAATCAACTGGAACCTTAGTTGAGTCTTTACCCTTACTGTAAAAGGCTGCAAGAGTTGCTGCTTCTTCCAGGGTTTTATCTGAAATCTTGCCTGCATTTTTTATTATAACGTGAGAACCAGGTATATTCTTTGTGTGCATCCAAATATCCTGCTTATCAGCAAACTTCAAGGTTAAAGAATCATTTTGTATATTGTTTTTTCCAACATATATGTGAGCACCATCGCTTGATAAGAAATGATGAGGCTTGGAAGTTTTGCTCTTCTTTTTATCTTCCTTTTTAAATCTTATATAACCAGTCTCGGTTAGTTCTCTTCTTATGTCATCAATTTCATCGTAACTTTCAACATTTTTTATGTTTGTAAGTACAGACTGAAGGTAATCAAGCTCCTGTTCTGTAGTGTTAATTTGTATTTCGGCCATTTCTGCAGATTTTTTAAGCTTGTTATATTTTTTGAAGTAGGCTTGAATATTTTCTGAAGGTGATTTGTTTTCATCTAGTTTTATTTCTATATACTCTTCATTTACTTCATAGTAATTTAGAGTTTTAACAGATTTATCACCTTTTTTTATATTATATATATTTGCAGTAAGAAGCTCGCCGAATATTCTATAATGGTCCTTCTCTTCACATTCTTTCAAGGTCTTTTTTAGTATCTCCAGCTTTTTATTGCAGCGATCAATGTTGTTATTTACTATTTTTTGAAGATCATAGCTTTTGGCATTTAACCTGTCAGTCTTATCTTTCTCATGATAGAATTCTTCAATTAAAGCTGAGGGTGAATCGTAGGATCTTTTATTTAAATTTTCAAGCTGATAAAGCTCTTTGCAGTAAAAGTCTTTTACTGATGAAGCATCATAATAGGCATTAAAATGGAATTCACCTTTTTTTAAGCTTTCAAACAACATAAGAATATAAGAATATATATTTTTAAGATTAAATGAATTTAATTCTATATTATTTATAGTTAATGCCTCAGAGATTGATTTTGAAAATTGTGTGCTTACTCCTGTAAACATTTTAGAAAAAATGCTATAGTCAAACTTTATATTGTTAGAATCTACATAGCTGTTAAAGTCCTCGAAAGAGAAATCAAAAGGATTAAGTTTAATGGATTCTGGTGGGTAAACATAGTTTATTCCAGGATACAAGCTTCTGTAGCTATTTATCTCTGGGGTCATATGCTTTATGCTATCTATAACAATATTGTCTCTTTTTCTCACAAGAGTTATATTGCTGTGTCTACCCATTATTTCAACTATAAGTGAATAGATGCTGTAAAAGCCTAGCTCATCTGCGCTTTCAAAATCTATAGCAATAATTCTGTCGGTAGAAATCTGAGAAATTTCTGTAACCCTAGCATTTCCTAAATATTTTCTAAGGACCATGCAAAACATTGGAGCTTTGACTGGATTAGGCTTATTAATATTTGTTAAGTGTATTTTAGGGTAAGTTGAACTAGCACTTATAAGAAGCTTAAGATTTGTTCTATCACCTCTTAGACTTAAGATAAGTTCATCTTTTTCTGGCTGTGAAATCTTATCCACTCTGCAGCCAACAAGCTTATTTTTAAATTCTTCTGCTAAACTATATATGTATATACCATCTAAAGGCATGAAATCACCCTTTCATATATGCTCATACTATTTTATTATAAGCTAGTATAACATTTTAAATAATTAAAATCAAAAATTTCTATATTAGTCTTAATATGTGTCAAACACATTTGTTTTTATGATACAATATTATAAATTATAACTTATTTTTGATGAAGGGAAGGATAGCATGAAGTTTACTAAGATGCACGGCAATGGAAATGATTTTATCGTTATAGAAGATTTGAATGATAATATAAAAGACGAGGAGACTTTAGCTAAGACACTATGTGACAGGCATTTTGGAATAGGTGCTGATGGTATCTTAATAGTTAAAAAAAGCCAAAAGGCTCACATTCAAATGGTCATAATAAATTCTGATGGTTCATATGCGGCTATGTGTGGAAATGGAATACGATGCTTTGCAAAGTATGTATATGATATGGGGCTGGTTAAACAGGAAATAATTCTTATTGAAACAGGCGATGGTGTAAAAAATGCCTTTTTAACCATAGTAAATGGGAAAGCTGAAGGTATAAGAATTAAAATGGGAAGCCCGTCTTTTGATGCTAAGCATATTCCAGCCTTAAGTGAAGAGGAAATAATAAATGAGAAGCTTAAAGCTGGAGATAAAGAGTATTATATAACTTCAATGCTTATGGGCGTGCCTCACACAGTTATATTAGGAAGGCTTGATGATTTTGACGTGCAGGAAGGCCGGATAATTGAAAAACATAATATGTTTCCGAAAGGTACAAATGTAAACTTTTGCGAGGTCTTAAATTCTGAAGAGATTAAAGTAAAGACCTGGGAAAGAGGAGCAGGGCCTACCTTGGCTTGTGGAACGGGAAGTTGTGCTGCAGTTATTGCTGCTAATAAGCTAGGCTTTGTTTGTGAAAAAGTAAAGGTGTGGATACCTGGTGGAAGTCTGTTAATTGAGTTAGATAAAGATGGCGTATACATGACTGGTCCAGCAGCAGTTGTTTTTTCAGGTGAATATAATCTATAAAGCTATTTTTAAAAGTATGCTAAAAACTGCATACTTTTTATTTTTTTACACAAAATAAATGGTTTAAAAATTGTGTGTAAGGATATACTCTTAGATATGCATGATTCAATAAAGTTCTTACATTGCTAGTGTATTAGAACCTTTGAATTATATAGTTAAAAAATTATAAGGTGCTGAAGACATGGAGATAAACAATAAGCTCTTTAATGCAGAAAAAAGCTTTATAGATTTAAACAGCATAAGTGTAAAAGTTTCTGAGTTTAGATTTCTTACAGTGGATATTATGAGAAAGCATTCTTTTATACCACTTGAATCAGATAAAAATTATGTTTATATTGCCATGAAAAATCCTGAGGACTTAATATCTGTTGAAAAAATTAGTGTTTTAATAGGGCGACAGGTATACGCTGTACCTGCAGCTGAAGAACAAATATACTCTTTAATAAATATCTTTGAGGATATGCAAAGTACAACACTTATATTAGAACAGCTTAAGAAACAGGAAGAGGATGAAATCCACAAAAGGATGTCAAGTGAAAGCGTCAATATGGTTGTTGAAACTTCACCAGCTGTAAGAGTATCCAATTCTATGATAGTTCAGGCTGTAAATAAGAGAGCAAGTGATATACACATTGAACCCTTTGAAACCTTGGCAGTAATTAGATATAGAATAGATGGTGTTCTTCAGGATATTTTTGAAATGCCTATAAGTCTTTATCAGTCAGTATGTGGAAGAATTAAACTAGAAGCTAAAATGGATATAGCAGAGAAGAGAATACCTCAAGATGGTAAATACAAATTTAATAATAAAAACATTAAAGTGGATTTGAGGATTTCAACACTGCCAACAATCTATGGAGAAAAAATAGTAATTAGAATACTTTATAGAAATGAAAAATTATTAAGTTTAAATTCACTTGGTTTTTCAGATGAAAGTGTTGATGTTATAAAGTCAAGCTTAAACAGCGGTTATGGAATAATAATTGTAACAGGTCCAACTGGAAGCGGTAAGACAACGACTCTATATTCAATGTTAAATGAGCTGGACAGATACAATAAAAATATTGTGTCTATAGAAGATCCTGTTGAAATATTCTTTGATAGAGTAAATCAAATAAATGTCAACTATAAGTCTGGCTTAACCTTTGCTAACGGCCTAAGGAGCATTCTTAGGCAGGATCCAGATGTCATCATGATAGGAGAAATCAGAGATGCTGATACTGCTCATATTGCAATACAGGCAGCCATTACAGGACATTTGGTATTGACAACCTTGCATACAAACGATGCGGCATCTTCAATTACAAGGCTAATGGATATGGGGGTGCCACCATATCTTTTAGCGGATTCTTTAATAGCATGCATAGCTCAAAGACTTGTAAGGAAAATATGCAGCTTTTGCAAGACTTCATATGCAGCTTCTGAAAATGAAAATACCAGGTTAAATATAAATTCAAGTGCTCATTTATATAAGGGAAAAGGATGTATTTTTTGCGGCCATACAGGTTATAAACAAAGGACTGCAGTATATGAAGTAATGAGTGTTAATTCTGAGCTAAGAGGGTTAATAAATAAGGGGAAGAGTGCTATGGATATACGAAGTTTTAATAAAAAAGCAGGCATGAAGACCATACAGCAAAATGGATATGAGCTTGTTAGGCAGGGTGTAACTACACATGAGGAATTTATAAGACTAACCAATGATAACTGGTAGTTTATTTAGGGGATTATTAATAATGATATTTTGCAAATACAAAGCAATTGATATAGAAGGTAAGGTTTTTCTGGGTAATTGCTGGTGTTCTAGCAAGGAGGAACTTGTTAGAATCTTTAGAGATAAAGGTTTATATATTATATACTTTAAAAAATTGCATGCAGATAAGGGGAAATTATTGGAGAAGAGGCTATCTTTAAGAGAGCTTTCATTATTTTGTCATCAATTTGCTTCAATGCTCTCAGCAGGTATTAATATTGGAGAGGCAATTAATATACTAGGTCAAGAAGCATCAAATAAGGTGATAAAGAAAGCCTTAAATGACATTGAAGAAATGATACAACGAGGAACACAACTATCTGTAAGCATGACGCAGTACCCAACAATTTTTCCAAAGTTTATGGTTAACATGACAAGCATCGGAGAAATGAGTGGGACTTTAGAAAATATTATGGAAAGGCTATCAGATTACTATAGTCGAGAAAATGTAATAAAAAATAAGGTGATAAAAGCTTTATCATATCCTTGCTTACTACTGCTGGTATGTTCTGCAGTTATACAGATTTTATTTATTTATGTAATCCCAACATTTGTTGCAACTATAGGAGATATTGGAGGAAGTTTACCTAAAAGCACTAAAACTATTCTAGCCTTAAGCAGTTTTTTAAAAGAAAATTCTATTATGCTACTAGTTATGTTGATGCTTTTTGTTGCTACATTGTTCTATATAGTTAGGGTTGAAAGTATTAGTATTTTTCTTCAAAAGAAAATTTTTACTATAAGCATATCAAAAGGCTTAGCTCAAAAGTTTACTGCTGTAACATTTTCTAGAAGCATTGGGATTTTGTTGTGTAGCGGAATATCAATAGTAAAAGCATTAGATATGGCACAAAGCAATATGAACTACAGTTTCTTGAAAATACAACTTGGGAAATGCATAGAAAACGTCAACATAGGAATTGCTTTTTCAAGAAGCTTAGATGACCTTGTTGTTTTTCCACCGATGCTATGCTCTTTGGTGAGAATTGGTGAAGAAAGCGGTACGTTAGCAGATATGCTTATTAAGGCTTCAAAAATTTTGGAGGAAGAATTATTTAATACTGTTGAAAAGATAACTCTGCTTATTGAACCTATAATTATTATTTTTATGTCGATTTTTATTGGCGGAATTTTAATAAGCATAGTTAGTCCTATGTTTAATCTTATGGATGCTATTTAGAAAGGAGGAAATTAAATTGAGTTTGAGAAAAGCTTATTCACGTAGTTCAAAAGGATTTACACTGATTGAAGTAATTGTTGCTGTATCTATAGTTGTTATACTAGCTAGTTTTGCTATGCCAAAGGTTACTGGGTATATAGGAAAAGCTAAACAAGTGAAGCTTAATAACATTGCTAAGCAAATACATACGGCAGTTATGTGGAGCTATGGAGAGCAAGGAAATACCATTAACACTACTAATATTTCTTCTATAATTACTGATACATTATCTGGAATAACAGTAAATTTGGTTACTAGTTCCAATAATGTAGTAACTGTTCTTTTTACAAACGACAGTATACAACATACCGCAACAATCAATGTTAGCGATAACAGTTATACGGTTACATAGCAACTATGGCAATAAAAGATTTTAAAGGTGATAAAATGAAGAAAGGCTTTTCCTTAATTGAAGTAGTAGCAGTTATCTCAATAATTTTGATCTTTTTAGCAGCTAATTTTATTAACATGTCCAATTATATAAAGTTTTATTCAGAAACAGATCTGATGTACAGTGAAGACAGAACCATCGCTCTCATAAACTATGGAAAGCAATACTGCAGAGAGAAGGAAAAGCCTGGCTATATTTTATTCGATATGGTAAGAAATGAAATAAATTTTTATAGTTCTATGAGAAGAATCGATGGAGTTAAACTTCCTAAAGGGGTAACTATTGACTTTGTAAATATAGCTGGTTCAAAAATTGATATAAACAAATACGGGGTTACCGGGAGTGCAGGAAAGGTAATTTTCAAAAATCAAATAGGTAATCAGGAAAAAATAACTATTAGCGTAGGCACCGGATATGCGGAAATTAAATAAAACATCAGGAATCTCACTGATTGAAGTAATATGTTCAATAAGCATCATGTGCATTCTAGGCGCATATATTTTGACTCTTCAACTAAACAATATAAGGTTGAGCAATCAAAACAAAGATAGGATTAGGTATCTATTTGCTTTAGAGGCAATCAAAGAAGAAATTGTTAATAATTCTACCTATAGTGATGTAATGAATTTAATAAACAATAATAAAAAGTATATTAATAAAGAACAGTTAAAGTTAGATATGATAAAGTCTAAAAATATAACTCAAATATTTAATGCTAATATTAACGAAAACGATACATACATAGTTTTAAATGTTATTCCAGGAGAGGTACTAAAGATCAATCTTGAACTGCACTTGAATTTAAAAAGCAAGGAAGAAATCATAAATTGTACATTTTATAAAGGTAATTACTTATGAAAAAAGGGTTTACAATAATTGAGCTTATAATATCCATAGGAGCTGCAGGTATTATAGCAGTTGTTATGACATCTATGCTTTTAACTAGTAATTCTTTGTATGTAAAAAAAACAAAAGAATCCAGAGACTTTTTTTATTCTATGGAAGCAATCTTGTTTATCGAGAATAAGATAAAGGAAGCAAAGTCCGTTAACATAGAAAATAATACTATTGAACTTTACTATGAAGACTCTTCTATTAAAAAGCTAGTAAAGCTCAAGGATAGCACCAAGGTAGTTATCATTGATTTTGATAATAATGTGGCTCACGTACCTAACAATATATTGACAGAGGTCAGCAATTTTCAGGTATACCACAAAGACAATTTAATTTATGTATCAATCAGTAGAATAAATGGTGAAAGTTATGAAAAATGTATAAGTATAAAAACAAAAGCATAGCTAAAGGTTATATCGCATTATATGTTATTTTTGTATGCTCTTTGTGCATAATTTTGGCTGCATATTCCTTTACCTTAGAAATAAGAAGGGCAAGGACTACTAACAGTCTTAAAAATTCTATTCTAAAAATCAATAAGGTTGATGAATATAAGGAATGCGGATTCACCTATCTTACTAATGGCATAAACTCATCAATAAGCAGCTTGAGTTTGGATAGTGTCAGACAGTATTTGAAAGCAAGTGGCTTTAAAATAGTATACGGTGAGGGTAAGGCTTGTATAAAATATGACCTTATTCTAGATAAGATTGTCCTACAAACCTATTATGATTCAGAATTTATCAGACAGGACTTATACGATTATAAGATTATTTCTGATAAACTGATATATGAATACATCAGTACTAAGTATATAGAAGGCAGGGTACAATAAATGTTCAGAGACAGTACGATAATCGAGATACATGATGATTTCGTCATAAAGCATGTTTCAGGATTAAAAGGGCGGTTAACAAATTCTGAAGGTACAAATTATTATGTAGAACTGCTTGATGATGCGAAAGCTAGTTTAAAAATCAAAAGAGCAGTATTTGTTTTAGACGGAGTGGATATAAATATCAAGACTATAACTCTTCCAAAGGTAAAAAAGAAAGTTCTTAATGACTTAATAAAAAATGAGCTTCTTTATTATTTTAAGGACCTAGATAGTATAGTATTTAGATATTCTGTTTTTAAGGAATACAACAACAAGCAGGATATATTAGTATTCTGTATTGATAAGAGAAGAATTAACTTAGCGCTAAGATATATGAACAATAATGTTAAACTCAGAGGAGTTTATCTAATACAATTTTGCTTTTTAAATTGCTTTAAAGCTAAGCTTAAAGATAAAAACTATATATTTATGTTTGTACATAGAGAAAAGCTGTATCTTTTATATGTTGTTGAGAATAAATTATTCAATTGTGTTATTCATAAATGTGCACCAATTGATAACAATGCAAAAAATCACCTAAATAACTTTATGGAAAGTTGCCATATGCTTTATGAAACGGAAATTAATACAGTATATATGGCTAACTTTAGTGAAGAAGAGGTCTATAAATGTAAATTAGAGAAAATTAATATGATTAATCTTGGCAGAATAAATGCTAGAAAACTAGTGAAAGATTTAGCTTGAAGAGGAGCTGGAATTTGTGGGAAACTTAAACTTCTTACCACAAAGCTTTGAAGATAGGCGTAGAAGTGAGAAAATAAAGTTCTATAAAACTATTGTGCTGCTGCTTTGGATATGCTGTTTGGTTTTATTTATTTTATACACATTTTTCTCTAACAAGAATAAAGCTTATAACTCAAAAAATGGGAGTATTCATATTGGAGGTAAGTTACCGAGCCTTAATGCAGGAAAAATAAAAGATTTAAAAGCTATAGAGACTTTAAATACCTTCCTATCTGTTATAGAAAAAAGTATACCCTACAAAAAACTATCAATCACTGAAGACAGGCTTGAACTTGAAATTAAGATAGAAGATAAGAATCAGTATTATGAAATCATAGATTTAATTGAAAGTAAATATAAGTATAAAATCTTATATCTATCTACACTCACAGATAACAACGGAAGTTTAGAGTTTAAAATTTCTTTTGAGGTAATGTAAAACATGAAAGAGAGCATTAATTTATATAGGTTGCTACTTGTACTATTTTTAGTATTATGTACGTTTCTATCACATATTGATTTTAATTTATATAAGAGTATGAAAGCACTGGACACTGTGAGCAGCAATGTTATTTATAACGTTAAAAATGCAGAAAATAAAAAATATGGCTACAGCGATATACTAAAGCTTTTGAGTCTAGATCAAAATATTGAGCTTTTAGAGTTTAAAAGTTCATTAGATAGGAGTGGTCTTGTAAGTATAGATATGAAATATCATGGCTCGTTAGAAAGTCTTTACAGTACCTTGGATAGAATGAAAAGAGAAAATTTCTTTGTAACTATAGAAAAAATTGAAGTTCAAAATGCTTCAGAAAGCGATAAAGATATTAATTTAACAGCACTATTTATGAAAAATATATAATGCTGAAAGATTTCAAAGAAATAAATAATAATGTTTGCAAATAATCACAAGTTTTGATAAAATATCATTGGTCACGACGTTAAAAAGTTGTTTAAGTTCATGAATTTTATTTTAATATTCTATGTATACATATTATAATTTCTCATGTTAGGGTGTTGGTATTAATTTACCTGAAAGGGTTATAATATAAATGAATTAAAAGTTTTTGGAGGGATATTTAATGATATCAGCAGGAGATATAAGAAAAGGAACTACTTTTGAATTAGATGGACAAGTTTTCACAGTAATCGAATTTTTACATGTTAAGCCAGGAAAAGGAGCAGCTTTCGTTAGAACTAAGCTAAGAAACGTTATACAAGGCGGAGTTACTGACAGAACTTTCAACCCAACTGACAAACTTCAAGAAGCTGTTATTGAAAGAAAGGAAATGCAATATCTTTATTCTGATGGAGAACTTTACTACTTCATGGATCCAGAAACTTTCGATCAAATTCCTTTAAACTACGATAAGGTTGAAGATGCAATAAAGTTTTTAAAGGAGAACATGTTTGCTGTAATTAAATTTTACAAGGGAGAAGCTTTTTCTGTTGAAGCTCCTAACTTTGTTGAGCTTCTTATAACATACACTGAGCCAGGAGCAAAAGGAAACACAGCAACTAATACAGGAAAGCCAGCTACAGTTGAAACTGGTGCAACAGTTATGGTTCCACTTTTCGTTAATGAAGGTGAAATGATAAGAATAGATACCAGAACTGGTGAATATATGGAGAGAGTTTAGTCTATAATATAAAATAGCTTATCAAGATAAGGATGCAGTATAAAATAAATAGTTTTATACTGCTTATTTATTATTTTAAATATAGAAGGGTGTGGTTTTATGGATTCAATATTCTCAAGAGTTTCCTATTTAAATGGTTTAATTGAAGGACTTGGCATTGATAACAGCACAAAAGAAGGTAAAGTGATTTTAGAAATGACAAGCATACTTAAGGAAATGGCTCAGGAAATTCAGCTTCTAAAAGACAATCAAGAGGAAATGGAAGATTACGTAGATGCCATTGACGAAGATTTAAGCAGCTTAGAAGAAGACTTATATTATGATGAGGATGAAGATTGTGATTGTGATGAAGACGATTATGGCAACTATATAAATATTGAATGTCCACATTGTAAAGAAACAGTTTATATAGATACTGATATTTGCGATTCTAATGAGGAAATAGCTTGCCCAAGTTGTCATCAGGAAATACCACTTGAAGATTGCTGCGAGTAATTTGATAAAGGCTTATGAGGTTTTAAACTTCATAGGCCTTTTATTTTTTTATTTAGATTTTAAATTTTCATGGAATATTTTTGCCTAAAGTAAAATAGGAATTATATATGAGAGGAGGATAAAATATGGAAAACACTAAAGAAATCTTAGAAATACTACCACAGCACATTAGAAATGAAGTTATTAGTTTAAAAGGCGTTGAAAAACTTCAAGAGCTCAGGCTAAAAGTGAACAAGCCTTTGATGTTTCAAGTAGGAAATGAAGAAGTAGTATCAAACTATAAGGCATCTATTCAGGACATCAAGCTTATTCTACAGCATATAAGCAATTACTCTATTTATGCCTATGAGGAAGAGATTAAACAGGGCTACCTTACTATTAAAGGTGGACATAGAGTAGGCTTATGCGGAAGCTGCGTTATAGAAGATAATAAAATTAAGACTATTAAAAGCTTCGGTTCATTAAATATAAGAATAAGCAAAGAGATTGAAGGATGCTCAAACAAGATTATTCCATTTATCTTAAGAGAGAGCGATACGTTAAACACAATTGTCATATCTCCTCCAAGATGTGGGAAAACAACTTTACTCAGGGATATAGCTCGAAACCTTTCCGATGGAATGCCACAATTGAAGCTTAAGGGTAAGAAGTTATGCATTATTGATGAGAGAAGCGAAATAAGTGCTTGTTTTAATGCAATTCCTCAGATGAATGTAGGTATAAGAACTGATGTTTTGGATAATTGTCCTAAGGCTGAAGGCATTATGATGGCTATCAGAAGTATGTCTCCGGAGATAATTGTATGTGATGAAATTGGTACTCATAAGGATATGGAAAGCATATTAATGGCGCTTAATTCTGGTGTAAGTCTCATTACTACCATTCATGGATATGGAATAGAGGATTTATACAATAGGGCGGTATTTAAAGAAATAGTTGAGAATCAAGTTTTTAAGAGAGCCATTGTACTTAGTTCTAGAAATGGAGCTGGAACAATAGAATATATTTACGATTTCGATAAAAAAGACAAGCTTTGGAGGAACTAGAATGATTAAAACATTAGGGTGCTTATTAATATTAGCAGCTTCAACCTTTGGAGGCTTTGCCTATGCAGAAAATTTTAAGAAAAGAGTAAGACAGTTAAATGAGCTTGAGAGAGCTGTAAATCAACTTCAAAATGAGATTGAGTATACCTATACTCCTCTTCCGGAGGCTCTCCGCAATGTTTCACAAAAGTGTGATGCACCTATGAGCTTGATTTTTAAAAAGGCTTCAGAGTTTCTTTACAACAATGAGGTTGAAAGTGTTTATGAGGCGTTTAAAAAATGTATTGATTTGTGTGAGACAAATATTAGCAAAGAAGACATGAATATTCTAATGGATTTATCAAAATCTTTAGGAGAATCTGATGTAGAAGGGCATAAAAAAATGTTTTCTCTTGCTAAAAACAACCTTAAAAAAAGAATAAGCCTTGCAGAAGAAGCAGTAAATAAAAACGTAAAAATGTATCGTTACTTAGGCTTTAGCTTAGGTGCAATGATAGTCATTGTTTTGATATAGGGGGTGACAAAATGTTAGACATAGGATTGCTGTTTAAAATAGGAGCATTTGGAATTGTACTAATGATACTTGATAAAATTCTTAAGGCCTCAGGTAAAGATGAAATTGCAATGATAACAAATTTAGCAGGGATAGTTATAGTTCTTATAACAGTTATAGGCTTGATAAGCAAGCTGTTTGGAAGCGTAAGAACCATGTTTACGTTGTAGGAGGTTTCTATGGAGATAGTTAAAATAGTTGCATTTGCTTTCATAGCCTTATCCATAGTTTTTCTTCTGCATAATAGCGGAAAAAGTGTACTAGCTGTGCAGGTAAGCACTGTAGTAGGTATGTTAATATTCTTGTTTATGATAAGTAAGATTACAGCAGTTTTGCAGCTTTTGCAGCAGTTGGCTCTTAAGGCAAATATAGACTTCGTTTATTTAAATACTATTTTTAAAATACTAGGAATTGCCTATTTGGCTACCTTTTGTGCTGAAATCTGCAGGGATGCAGGGGAAGGAAGTATAGCCAAGCATGTTGAATTTGCAGGCAAGATTTTGATATTGGTTTTATCTATACCAATACTGATGGCTGTGCTGCAATCTATTCTAAAGATAATGTAGAGGTATGATATGAAAAAAATAATATTAGTTCTTTTGCTTATAATCATGCTGCCTTTCAGTGCACAAGCTGCTGGAGCGGCAGAGAATAACTTAAATGCAGAAGAAAACACTAAAATTGAAAGGCTTTATGAATACATAGTGAATATGAAAACAGACTACGAAGTGTTAAAAGATTTGGATGCTAGGAAATTTGTATCTGAATTTTTAAAGACGGGCGATGGTAAGTTTTCGGTTTCAAAGATTACAAGGGCTTTTGCTGCCTATGCCTTTAAGGAGGCGGCTGCAATACTAAAGTCCATGTCGATACTTATAATAATAGCGATAATCTGTGCACTTCTAAATAACCTGCAGCAGGCTTTCAGCAATGACAATTTGTCTAATATAGCTTACTTTGCCTGTTATGCTTTGATGATAATAATTCTTTCTAAAAGCTTTTATGGAGCAGTGCAAGTTGCAAGGGATACCATATACAGGATATCAGATTTCATGGCTGCGCTTATTCCTGTACTCATGATGCTATTAGCAAGCGTGGGAGGTTTTACAGAGGCTGCTGTTATGGATCCTATAATACTAGTAGCAATAAATGTAAGTGTTAAAATCTATGCTAATTTGATTATTCCACTTATTTTTATGAGCTTTGTACTTCAGTTTGCTAATAATATTTCAAGCGGTTTTAAAATCGACAAGTTAACAAAGCTTATAAGTCAAGTAGCAATATGGACCCAGGGCATAATGGTAACAATATTCATAGGAATAGTTTCTGTTAGAGGAATGGCTTCAAAAACAATTGATCAGGTAACAGTAAAGACTGCCAAGTATGCAGTGGATAATTTTATACCTGTAATTGGTAAGGCTCTATCAGATGCGATAGCAAGTGTAGCAGGTTACTCTCTGCTTCTGAAGAATGCCTTAAGTGGATTGGGACTTGTCATAATACTAATAATAGCAATATTCCCAATTATTAAGCTTCTTATTATGTCTTTTATGTACAGACTTACAGCAGCTTTAATCGAGCCAATAAGCGATTCGAAAATAGTAACCTGTTTGTCTTCTGTAGGGAATTCTATAACCCTTGTAATGTCTTGTGTAATAAGTATATCAATCATGTTTTTCATCATGGTTTCAATCATTGCTTCTGCTGGGAAAATGGCTGTAGGAGGATGATGACTTAGGAAAAAAGTGTATGACTGAATAAGAAGATAAATATAAACTATATAGCTAGATAACTAGTTAGGGAGAGGATGCCATGATTGGAGAGCTAAGGAGCTTTATAATAACCATATGTACAGCAGTTATTTTTATCACAGCAGTTGAAATGATTTTGCCAAGCAACAGCTTTAAGAAATATGCCAAGTTTGTTTTGGGTTTGATACTAATTACTGTGCTCATTAATCCAATTATAAAAATTTTTGACAAGGGTTTCGATTTTAACGAGTATGTGAATCAGGCAACAAAGTATGTAGATTCTAAAGAATATGATAACACTTACAGTAAGTATAAGAATGACAGTATGACTAAAACCCTGGATACCTTTAAGCTAAACTTGGAAAGTGCTGTTCAAGCAAAATTAAAAGATAGATTTCCTAAAAACAATTACGCAATTGAAGCTCAAGTAGCTTATGATGATCAGAATGACAGCGTATATGTTAAAAGCCTTAAGGTTGGAGTAAAGGATGGAACTATTAATCCAGTTAAGAAGGTTGTTATAACAACAAAGGGTAACGTAGAAAATTTAACCCAATCCTTAAATGATGAAAGAAGTAGGCTTATAAAGGAATACTTAAGCGGCGAGCTAAAGTTAGCTGCAAATTCTATAGAAGTTTATAAAAACTAAAACTATAAGTTTATAAGGAGGTACACTATGGATATTCACAAGTTTCTGGAAGGTATTTACAAAGAATTAAAGAAACTTTTTAACAGCGAGGAAACGAAAGAAATTAAAGAGGTTAGGCTAGAGAAAGGAAAGAATAGCAAGTTCCCTAATTTTCTCATAATCTGTTTATCTGCAATTTTACTGGGCATATTGGCTATGATTGGAAGCGACTATTTTAAAAGCGCAAGCACTGCTAAGATAACAAATGAAGATAAACCAATAGTGAGTAGTGTGAGATCGAATATGAGTGAAAGTGAAATAGCTGCTGAAAACAAGCTGAAGTCTGTTCTACAGGATATCGATGGAGTAGGCAGAGTTAATGTTATGCTTACCTTTGATGGAAGCGAAGAGCAGATACCAGCTGTAAATATTAATAATTCCACAAACAATACCAAGGAAAAAGATAACGCCGGAGGAACTAGAGAGACAACTCAAAAAAACGATGGAAGTACTATTGTAATAACTAATGATGGAATGAAAAATCAGCCTTTAATTGTAAAAACTGCAAACCCTAAGGTCATAGGTGTTGTTGTTGTAGCTGAAGGAGCAAAGGAAAGAGCCATTGAGCTTAAAATAATCAAAGCTGTTACAGGACTCTATAATGTAGCAACAGATAAAGTTAGTGTTTTTCCAATGAAAAAGTAGCATAAAGTATTAAAAAATATCATATAATTCAGTAAAAAGAATGATGGGGGGAATTCATAAATGAATAAGAAACAAGCCTTTATTATCGCCACTTTATTAGTATTAATCGTGTGTGCAGGAATACTTGCCACAAAGGTAAACAGTCCTTTATATGTGGACGGAAGAGAAATCGGTGAACAAGCTGCCAGCACAACAAAGAGCGATGTCATTGCTGATTTAAGACTTAAGCGTGATACTGAAAACGCAAGGACACTTCCTACATATCAAACTTTAATAAATGATCCTAACATAGCTAAAGAGCAAAAGGAAGCTACACTTAAAAAGTTCAACACTCTTTCAGCTAATATTGAAAATGAGAAGAAAATAGAAGCTCAGCTTCAAGGTAAGGGTTATGAAGATTCCTTCTGCCAAATAGCAGAAGATAAGGTTACTGTTTATGTTAAGGCAAAGGAAAACCTAACAGACAAGCAAACAAAGGATATAAAAAATATAGTAGTTAATTTTACAAAAGTTAAGGATGTTGAAATAGCTAGAAAACAATAATGTTTGTAAAAGCAAATTACATTTGATATAATATACCTAAGATAAGAGCAGTTGCTTATTCAGGCAAGGAGGTACTGTTATGGAAGAAAATTTAAGAGAAGAAATTGATATGGGTATTGTTAAAATATCTGATGAGGTTGTTGGTGTTATAGCTGGTCTTGCAGCTACTGAAATTAAGGGCGTTATAGGAATGAGCGCAAATTTGGTTGGAGGCATAACACAAATTCTTACAGGTAAGAAGAACTTGTCTAAGGGAGTTAAGGTTAACGTTGGAGAAAATAGTGCTACAATTGATTTGTTTGTAGTTATAGAATATGGAGTTAAAATACCTGAAGTTGCAAAAATGGTTCAAGACAGTGTGAAGAGAACTGTTGAGACTATGACTGGACTTGTGGTATCAGCTGTAAATGTTCATGTGCAAAACGTAGCAATACCTAAGCTCGATGAGATTAGAGTAGAAAACGAAGAATAATTAATGCCCTCTGCTTGTCAGAGGGTTTTTACTTTGGAGAAGTGGTTAAAAAACTTTTGTGCTGTATAAATATATATAACTTGATAATAATTGAAATATGGAATAATATTAATAATTGGTATAAGTATCGTAGTTTATAGGAGATTAATGGCTTAAGTGAGCTTTAACGGGAAGCTTGATTTGTGCAAACAGTTTATTAAGCTGCTCGTGCGCAGTAAAAATTAGGAGGAATTTTGATGAACAGAAGAAAATCAAGAGAAGTTGCGATGACGCTGCTTTTTGAAATGTCTATAAATAAGGAAGATTACAGTGAAATACTAGAGAACTTTAAAGAGCATACAGACAATGACTTGTCAGATGTGGATATGGAGTATGTGACGAGAATCCTTAAAGGTGTTCAGGAAAACATAGAAACTATAGATAAGACAATTGAACAGCATTTAATAAACTGGAAGCTATATAGACTAGCTAAAATAGATTTGGCAATCTTAAGAACAAGTACATATGAAATACTTTTTGAAGAGGATATACCAAACAAGGTAGCTGTTAATGAAGGTATCGAACTTTCAAAGAAGTACTCGGATCCTAAATCCTTTCAATTTATAAACGGTGTTTTAGGAAGCATGATTAAAGCAAATAATGATTAATTTATAAAAGGGGGCTTTAAGAAATGGGGTCAATAATTGATGGCAGAGTTGCTGCGTCAGCTATTAAGGAAGAGATAAAGACTTTTGTAGAAAAAGCTAAATTAGAAAAAGGCAGGATTCCATGTCTTGCTACTGTTTTGGTTGGCAATGACGGTGGATCCATTTACTATGTGAATAATCAAAAAAAACTTTGCGACGAGCTTGGTGTTGAGAACAGACACGTAATTCTAGATGAGACTATAGCAGAGGAAGAACTTTTAGAGGTTGTTCACAGCTTAAATAATGATGAAACAGTTGATGGAGTAATAATCCAGCTCCCTCTTCCAAAGCATATAGACGAAAAGAAAATTACCTCAAGCTTAAACTATAAGAAAGATGTAGATGGATTAACGGATATAAATTTAGGAAAGTTCTACAAGGGAGAAGATTGTTTTGTGCCCTGCACTCCTCAAAGTATTCTCCATCTTATAAAAACAACTGGAGTGAAGCTTCAAGGAAAGCATGCTGTTGTTGTTGGTAGAAGCAATATAGTGGGAAAGCCTGCGGCGCAGCTTTTACTAAATGAAAATTGCACTGTTACGATTTGCCACTCAAAAACAGAGGAGCTTAAGAAAGTTTGCAGCAGTGCTGACATTTTAATTTGTGCTCTTGGAAAGCCTGAATTTATCACTGAAGAGTACATAAAGGAAGCTGCTGTTGTTATAGACGTTGGAACCTCAAGATTGAATGGTAAGATGAAGGGTGATGTGCTATTTGAAGAAGCAATAAAAAAGGCTTCCTTTATCACACCTGTTCCAGGAGGCGTGGGAGCCGTAACTACAGTTATGCTTATAAAAAATACCTGTGAGGCAATGAAGAAGAATGTATATTAAAACTTTGTCAGTTTCAGCATTAAATAATTATGTTAAAAAGATGATAGATGCTGATTTTATATTAAATAACTTAAATATTAAAGGTGAAATATCAAATTTTAAAATGCACTCCAGCGGACACTTGTATTTTTCTTTAAAAGATGAAAACAGCAAAATAAACTGTATAATGTTTAAGACCTACGCTAGCAATTTAAAATTCAGACCCAAAGATGGAGAGTCCGTTGTAGTTAAAGGCAAGGTTTCCGTATATGAAAAGGACGGAGCATATCAGCTGTACTGCTATGAAATGAAGCAGGAAGGCATAGGAGAATTATATATAAAGTTTCAGGAAATGAAGAACAAGCTTGAAAGGGAAGGCTTGTTTAATTTAGAACATAAAAGAGCTATTCCAAAGTATCCTGCAAGGATTGGGATAATAACGTCTCCAACAGGTGCTGCTGTTAGAGATATAATAAATGTAGCAACCAGGAGAAACAAAGCTGTAGATCTTTTATTATACCCTGCTTTGGTTCAGGGTGAAAATGCCAGCGAGGATATAATTAGAGGCTTAAAAATATTAAATAACACTGAAAAAGTAGATGTTATAATACTAGCTAGAGGCGGAGGATCCATTGAAGAATTATGGGCCTTTAACAATGAAAAGCTTGCCTATGAAGTTTTTAACTCTAAAAAACCTATAATTACTGGCGTTGGACATGAAACGGATTTTACAATTGTTGATTTTGTAAGCGATATGAGAGCACCTACTCCTTCTGCAGCGGCAGAACTTGCGGTTCCAGGCTTAGAGGAGATACAGGTTAAGATAGAGGGATATAGTGGATACTTTGAAGGTGCCTTAAAGGATACTCTCAGAAGAAACCATAACAAGGTAGAGCTTCTAAAGAAAACTCTTGAGATACACAGCCCTATGAATAAGATAATAAACCAGTATAACTACATTGATAATTTGCAAAGCAGACTTGCTATGAGGGTTGAGTCAAAACTAAGAATTAAAAGGGAAGAATTAAGCAGGCTGCATGCTGTTATAGACGCTCATAATCCTCTTAAGGTTTTAAACAAAGGCTATGCAGTAATAGAGGATGCTAATGGAAAACTTGTAAGCAGCAAACAAACCCTTTTGAGCATCACCGATATTTTGATAACTGTAAAGGATGGCAGAGTTAAAGCAGCACTTGAATATGTTGAGGAAAAGTAACAGGAGAGTAATGTATATGGCAAAGAAAACTGAGAACTTTGAAAGCATGATGAATAAACTTGAAGAGATAGCAGCTTTAATGGATAGTGAACAGCTTTCCTTAGAGCAGTCTATGAAGTATTACGAAGAAGGTGTAAAGCTGTGCAATAAGCTTTATAAAGCCTTAAACGAGGCGGAAGGAAAAATAAAAATTTTAACAGACAATAAAGAAGAAAACTTTATACTTAATGAGGAATAACAATGGATAGCAAGATTTTAAAAACAGAAGTTGAAAAGTTTTTAAGGGACTATTTTAAAGATAAAGAAGGCAGCTATAATAAGAGGATATATGAAGCAATGTCCTACAGCATCAATATTGGGGGGAAGAGAATAAGACCAGTTTTGATGCTTTTAGTCTACAATATGTACAACGGGGATTATAAGGATATTATGCCTATAGCAGCTGCCATGGAAATGATACATACTTATTCATTAATCCATGATGACCTGCCTTGCATGGATGATGATGACCTAAGAAGAGGAAAGCCTACAAATCATAAGGTTTATGGGGAGGCAATAGCTGTTTTAGCTGGAGATGCGCTTTTAAATGAAGCTATGAACATTATGTTCAAGTTTAGTCTTTATAAAGGCATAGATACCTTAAGAGCGTGTAGTTGTATCTCGGATGCTGCTGGTGCCGAAGGAATGATCGGAGGGCAGGTAGTAGATATCTTAAGTGAGGGCAAGAACATATCAACTGAGGAGCTTCTTTACATGCATAGGAATAAGACAGGTGCACTTATAAAAGCTGCAATAGTAACAGGTGCCATGCTTGGAAATGCTTCTGAAGAAGAGCTTGAAATTTTGTCAAAGTACGGAGAGAAGCTTGGACTTGCGTTTCAGGTTAAAGATGACATTCTCGACGTAACCGGCAATCCAGAACTACTCGGAAAGAATACAAATGCTGATACTGAGCACAGCAAAACGAATTTCATATCAACTTACGGGCTTGAAGGCTGTAAGAAAATATGCACAGATTTAACTAACGAGTGCATGAGTCTATTAGATGAGATATCTAAGGATACCAGCAGTTTGAAAGAATTATCCTTATTCCTCTTACAGAGAGAATTTTAATTTTTTATTACATATTAATGACATTAAAAGCGGCTAATAAACAAAATTAGCCGCTTTTTCTTTTCTAATGCATAAAAATCTTTACATCCTCTTGTTGAAAATGATAGTATATTGTTTAGATTATAGGTTTAATATTATTGGGAATAATCTAATATAGACTAGTTGAATATTAAAATTTGTATAAAATAAAGGAAAGATAATTATGCAAGAAATAGTAGAGAATTATAAAATTCTAGATTTATATAAAGATGCAAACGTGATAAAAAAGATGTCTTTTGCAGATTTAGATAAATTTGCTCAGGATATTCGAAGTTTTTTAATAGATAAAGTTTCTAAAACAGGAGGTCATCTGGCTTCAAATCTTGGAGTTGTAGAGCTTACATTAAGCCTTTACAATGTTTTTGATTTTGATAACGACAGGCTTGTTTGGGATGTTGGTCACCAAGCCTATATTCATAAAATACTTACTGGAAGAAAAGATAAATTTGATACTTTAAGAAAATACCAAGGTTTGAGCGGTTTTCCTAAAAGAGACGAAAGTATATATGACAGATTTGAGACTGGACACAGCAGTACTTCCATATCAGCAGCGCTTGGTATGGCTAGAGCAAGAGACTTAAGCGGGAAAAAGCATGAAGTAGTTGCAGTGATTGGCGATGGAGCTTTAACAGGTGGAATGGCCTTAGAGGCTCTAAACGATGTTGGATATAAGAAAACAAAAATAATTATAATTTTAAATGATAATGAAATGTCTATTGGTAAAAATGTAGGAGGACTTTCTACCTACCTAAGCAAGCTTAGAGTTGATCCTAAGTATAATAAACTTAAACAAGAGGTGGATACAACTTTAAGAAAAATTCCTAGTATAGGAAAGGGAATGGCGGATTCAATCGAAAAAATTAAGGATGGAATTAAGCAGGTAATTGTACCCAGCATGCTTTTTGAAGACATGGGCTTAAGATATTTTGGTCCCATAGATGGACATAATATTAAGGATCTTTCAAAGGTAATGTCTATGGCTAAAGGTATTAATGAGCCTGTTATTATACATGTAGTAACTCAAAAAGGAAAAGGCTATAAGTATGCAGAGAAAAATCCTGGAAAGTTTCACGGCGTAGGACCCTTTAACTGTGACAGCGGAGAAATGTGTACCTCAGGAGGCAGTTCTTATTCCGGAGCCTTTGGCAGCGAGATTGTAGAGATAGCTTCAGAGCATAAGAATGTAGTAGCTATTACAGCTGCCATGAGAGATGGTACAGGGCTTAACAAGTTTGCTGAAAAGTTTCCTAATAGATTTTTCGATGTAGGCATTGCAGAGCAGCATGCAGTTACGCTTGCTGCAGGGATGGCAAGCGAGGGATTAAAGCCTGTGTTTGCAGTATATTCAACATTTCTACAGAGAGCATATGATCAAGTGCTTCATGATGTTTGCATTCAAAAGCTTCCTGTGGTTTTTGCTATAGATAGAGCTGGTATTGTTGGTGAGGATGGTGAAACTCATCAAGGAGTATTTGACCTGTCTTTCTTATCACATATGCCTAATATGACTATTATGACACCTAAATGCATACCTGAGCTAAAAACAATGCTTAGATGGGCAGTAAAACAAAATCACCCAATTGCTATAAGATATCCTAGAGGCGGGGATTATACTGATCTGGAACTAATACCAGTAGAAAACTTTATAAAAGGAAAGTGGGAAGTAGTTTATAAATCTGAGTTTGTTGAAAAGCCAAGAAAGAAGATTGCTGTTATAGCCGCAGGAAAAATGGTACAGCATGCTCTTCTAGCAAAAGATAGGCTTGAACCTAGCTCTGTGGATTTAACGATAGTAAATTCCTGCTTTATAAAGCCTATTGATAAAGAGTTCATTAAGAAGTTACTTAATGAAGGCTTCAGCATTATTACTGTTGAAGATAATGTAATACACGGTGGGTTAGGTTCTGCTGTGCTACAATATGCAGCTTCCATAGGAAGCAAGATGGAAATTATAAATTTAGGTTTTAAAGATGAATTTATCACTCATGGTAGTGTTGACGTATTATATAAGCTTTATGGATTGGATGCGAGTGGAATAGCTTCCAGCATCAGAAAGCTGTTGTAGGAGGAAGTAAATGGCAGAAGCTAAAGAAAGATTAGATGTGCTTTTGGTTAAAAAAGGCATATTTGAATCAAGAGAAAGGGCCAGAGCCAGTATAATGGCTGGTCAAATTTTTATAGATGGTCAAAGAGTTGACAAGTGTGGAGACAAGGTGCTTGAAAGCTCAGAGATTGAGTTTAGGGGTGAGTCTCTTCCTTATGTAAGCAGAGGAGGCTTAAAGCTTGAAAAAGCTATCAAAAAATTTAATATAGAATTAAAGGATAAGGTGTGCTTTGATATAGGAGCATCTACTGGAGGCTTTACGGACTGTATGCTTCAAAATGGAGCCAGAAAAGTTTTCTCAATTGATGTGGGCTATGGACAGTTTGCATGGAAACTTAGAACAGATCCTAGAGTTGTATGTATGGAAAGAACAAATGTTAGATATGTTACTCCAGAGCAGATAGGGGAGCTTGGTAATTTTGCAAGTATTGATGTTTCCTTTATTTCGTTGAAAAAGGTTATTGAGCCAGTAATTAATTTGCTTGCAGCCGATGGAGAAGTTGCTGCGCTCATAAAGCCTCAGTTTGAAGCAGGAAGAGAAAAGGTTGGCAAACGTGGTGTTGTTAAAGAGGCTTCAACACATAAAGAGGTTATTTATGGTATAATAGATTTTATCAAAGGATTGAATTTAAAAATAATAGGCTTGGATTACTCGCCAATAAGGGGACCTGAAGGAAATATAGAGTATCTTGTTTATTTTACAAAAGATGAAAATTATGATGAAGCTTTTGAACTTAATTACATCGACAGGATTGTAGAAGAGGCACATGGAAATTTAAACTAAGGCTGTCCATGGGAGGATATATGAGAAATATCGGTATTAATTTAAATACGGGGAAAGACAAAAATGGTGAAATTTTAAGGTTTATACAAAATACTATCAAAGATATTATGTCAGATGCGGCAATTAAGGTGTTTAAAGATACTATTGGACTTGATGAAAAGTCTACCAGCAATTTAGATATGATAATATCTTTAGGCGGAGATGGAACACTGTTAGGTACAGCAAGAGAAATATTTAAGTTTAATATACCATTATTAGGTGTTAACATAGGAAATCTTGGATTTTTAACAGAAGTAGAAAGCTCTGAATTTTGCTATGCTATGGAAAGTATAAAAAACAATGATTATAGAATAGAAGAAAGAGCAATGCTTGACTGCAATGTGGAAGGTGCTGGCCGCGAAAAAAAATATGTATGCTTAAATGATATTGTTCTTGCTAAAGGGACTCTTGCAAGAATGGCAAAGTATGATATATACATTGATGACAGGTTTTATTCCTCCTTTACTGCAGATGGTGTTATTGTCTCAACGCCAACTGGCTCAACAGCATATTCTTTGTCTGCTGGAGGACCAATTATGTATCCTAATTTAAAGCTTATGTCTATTACACCAATATGTCCTCACTCTCTTGGAGTAAGGACAATAGTTATAGATGGCAGCAGCAAGGTAAGACTAACTGTTAAGAAGAAGCATGAAAGCGTTTTTTTAACTGTAGACGGACAGCAGTCTCTAGAACTTGTTGAAGAAGACAAGATAACAGTAAGTATGTCTCAATACAGGTGCAAGCTAATAAAGCTTTCAAGCTACGATTACTTCAGCATACTGAGACAAAAGATAACCTCAAGAACGAAAGAGTGTGAAGGTGATAAATAATGAAAGTTGCAAGACATGCAAAAATATTAGAAATTATTAATTCAAAGGATATCGAGACTCAAGAGGAATTGGCAGAAGAACTGAAAAATATTGGAATGGATGTTACTCAAGCTACAGTTTCAAGAGATATAAAAGAACTCAAGCTCATAAAGGTATTGTCAAACAACGGAAAGTATAAATACGCTTCAATAGCTCCTGTTGAAAAATTTTTATCAGATAAGCTGGTAAGTGTATTTAGTCAAACAGTCTTATCAGTAGAAAACGTTGATAAATTCATAGTTGTTAAAACAATTTCTGGCTCTGCATCTGTTGCTGCGGAGGCAGTTGATTCACTTCACTTTGAGGGAATAGTTGGAACTATAGCTGGAGATAATACCATATTTATTTTAGTTAGGACATTACAGCAAGCTACTCAGTTAGTACAAAGAATTAAGAAAATGATAAGCGAACAGGAGGCTTAAAATGCTTCTACAGATAAATATAACAAATTTTGCTCTTATTGAAAGGCTTAGTATAACCTTTGATAGAGGCTTTAATGTTCTAACCGGAGAAACAGGAGCAGGTAAATCTATACTGATAGATGCTATAAATTATGTGCTAGGAGGCAAATTCAGTAAGGATTTGATTAGAACTGGCGAAGATAAAACTTATGTTGAAGCTGTATTTTCATTAGAAAGCGACAGGACTTCAGAAGTTTTAAAGGATCTTGAAGTTGATTTTGAAGATTTGGTTATAATAAGTAGAGAAACTTTTCAATCAGGAAAAAGTGTTGCAAAAATAAATGGAAAGTCACTGTTATTGTCAAATATAAAGGCTGTAAGCTCGACTCTTCTAGATATCCATGGACAACATGAAAATCAAAATCTGTTAGAGTCTTCCAACCATATAGATTATTTGGATTCCTTTGGAGACAAGGAGTTAATGAAGGAGCTTGAAGAATACAAAAACGTATATAGAAGATATCTTGAAATAGAAAGTGAAATCAACAAGCTTCAAGGCAAGGATGGAGAAAAAGAAAAACTGATAGATTTCTATAGGTATCAGCTTGATGAAATAAATAAAGCTAAGTTAAAAAATGGCGAAGATGTGGAGCTTGAAAGCGAGTATTCAATGCTTGCAAATGCTGAAAAAATAAATAAAGCCTTAGGTAGTTCCTATGAAATATTAAACAGCGGCAGTGAAAATACTGTATCTATTTATGATGGACTAGGTGTAGCTATAAAGGAATTAAGAAGCATACAAAAGCATATGGAAAAAATAAAGCCTATTGCTGACAATTTGGAAGAAGTCTATTATATTGTAGAAGAGAATTCAGAGCATATTAGAAAGTTAAAGGATACTATTCAATATGATGAAGGAAGACTGGAGTTTATAAACAGCAGAGTTTATCAGATTGGATTATATAAAAAAAAGTATGGAAATACTATAGAAGATATCCTAGAGTATAGAGATAAGATTGAAAAGCAGTATAATGACCTTATAAACAGCAGTGAAATTATTGAAAAATTAAAGCTTGAAAGAAAAGCTAAAGAAGATAAGCTGAAGGATAAAGCCAACATACTGCATGCTATAAGAACTAAAATTGCTGACAAGTTAGAAAAATCCGTAAAGAGTGAGCTAAGCTATATTGGACTTGAAAAAAGTACTTTTAAAATCGAGGTTCAATTAATAGAGAGCTTTAATGAACTTGGAGGAGACAAAGTACAATTTTTAATTTCAACAAATCCGGGCGAACCTCTAAAACCACTAGAAAGAATAGTGTCAGGTGGAGAGCTTTCAAGAATAATGCTGGCACTAAAAACTGTGTTTGTAGATAAGGATCATATACCTTCCGTTATTTTTGATGAAATAGATGTTGGTATAAGCGGAAGAGTGGCTCAAAGCGTTGCCGAAAAAATGTACTCCATTTCTAATGGACATCAAGTGTTTTGTGTAACTCATCTGCCTCAAATAGCTTGCATTTCTGATGTACACTATCTTATAGCAAAAGATGTCAAAGAAGGAAAAACCTTTACCTCAGTTAAAAAAATGAATCAACAGGAAAAGCAGTATGAAATTGCTAGAATGGTTGGTGGTGCAGAGGTTACAAAGCTTACTTNGATTGTGACATGCTGAAGTGGCGGAACTGGCAGACGCACAGGACTTAAAATCCTGCGGTGGTTAAACACCGTACCGGTTCGATTCCGGTCTTCAGCACCNTTAATGTTGTCTTTCCGTGGTCTACGTGTCCTATTGTTCCAATGTTTACGTGTGGCTTATTTCTTTCAAATTTTGCCTTTGACATTTCTTTGTTCCTCCTTCGAATAAAAAAATTCAATATTATGTACTTTCAAATACACACATCCAGGTGTGTTGTAAAAGTTTAAAAAATAATTGGAGCCCATAACCAGGATTGAACTGGTGACCTCCACCTTACCAAGGTGACGCTCTACCGACTGAGCTATATGGGCAATTTGCTCTTCTGGAGCGGGTGAAGGGAATCGAACCCTCGTGACTAGCTTGGGAAGCTAGGGCTCTGCCATTGAGCTACACCCGCCAACATGCAACTTTATGTCACATACCAATTACTAATTTTAATGTAAAAACGTTTATATGTCAATATATATTTATTACTTTCCATATAAACTTTTTTCCAATTTTCTTTTAACTCTTTGAAGAGCATTATCTATAGATTTAGCATGTCGATTCAAATCGCACGCAATCTCCTGATATGACTTACCATCAAGATAGGAAGCTAATACTTCTAATTCCAAATCAGACAATACATCTCCTATTTCTTTGTGTATATGTTTTAATTCTTCTTGGCTAATAATCATTTCTTCAGGGTCTGTTACTTTAGCTGCAGATAATATATCCAGTAGTGTTCTGTCTGACTCCTCATCATATATAGGTTTATTAATAGATATATATGTATTAAGTGGAATATGCTTTTGGCGAGTAGCTGTTTTTATAGCTGTAATTATTTGCCTTGTAACACAAAGCTCCGCAAAAGCCTTGAATGAGGATAGCTTATCAGGCTTGAAATCTCTAATAGCCTTATAAAGTCCTATCATACCTTCTTGGTAAATATCTTCCTTGTCTGCTCCAATTAAAAAATATGATTTCGCCTTAGACTTTACAAAGTTTTGATATTTATTTATTAAGTATTCTTGTGCCCTAACATTTCCCTTTTTTGCATCGATTACAATTTCTTCGTCAAGTTTATCCTCAAACCAGCAAGAACTTCTAACAGAACCTACCCTTTTATCCATTGTATCCCCCCTAAAGCAACACTTTGCCTTATTTTGATTATACATTAGAATTATTTTTTTCGTCAAGGAATTTTATTTGCTTCTACGTAATTTTTCAAGTTTTTCCAGAATTTCTTTCTCAATCCTATCCTCCAATAGATGTCTCTTTTCAGAATGCTGTTTTTCGATCCTTCTCTTTATCCTTTCTTCGGCATCCTTTACTTCAAAGTAGAATTCTATTGAAGACACTCTGATAGCGCCTCTTTGAAAAGCCAATTGCTGTTCTAAGGAATCTGAAGTCACAATAAAAACTTCCTTTCTACGTCCTATATTGTCAATTGCTTTTTCAATATAGCTATCTGCTGTCTCCCCTTCTTTGGTATAAACGACTACTAAATTATCGCTAATCTTATCTTTTTTTTGAAGACTTCCCACCACCATATGAGCATCAAAAACTATGAATATCTTATAGCCTTTAAAAGCTGCATAGTTTTCCAAAAGATCTATCAGTTTTTGTCTAGCAGCTTCAAGACTATAATCTTTAACAGCGCGAAGTTCCGGCCAGCTACTTATTACATTGTATCCATCTATAAAAACGCTTCTCAATTTTATTCCCTTTTAAATCTTTGTTTTAGTACTTCATACATTAAAATGCCGCCAGCAACAGAAGCATTTAAGGAAGTAATATTTCCAACCATAGGTATTTTAGTGAGCACGTCGCATTTACTCTTTGTTAGCTTTGAAATTCCTCTTCCCTCGCTACCAATAACTAATGCCAACGCACCCTTAAAATCAACCTCAAAACAATAACTTTCGCCATCCATATCAGCACCATATATCCATATGCCTTTTTCTTTGAGTTCATCTATTAATGCATTGATGTTTGTAACCTTGGCAATTTTCATATGTTCTACTGCACCTGCAGAAGATTTATATACTATTGGAGTTACCCCTACATTTCTTCTCTTAGGTATAATTATTCCATGCGCTCCACAAACTTCGGCGCTTCTAATTATTGCTCCAAAATTATGAGGATCTTCAATCTCATCAAGAATAATCAAAAACGGCTTTTCATTTTTTTCATCAGCGTAATTTAAAATATCTTCTACCTGGAAATACTTATAAGGGGTAACTATAGCTATAACTCCTTGGTGCGCCTTAGATATAGACATATTATCTAGTTTTTTTCTATCTACTTCCTTAATAACAATCTTTTTTTCTTTTGCAAGACCTAATATTAAGTTTACAGAACCTTCAATATCACCTTTTGCAATAAGTATTTGTTCAATCGTTCTGTCTGACTTTAATGCTTCTATAACAGCATTTCTTCCCTCAATTAGGTCTTCTCTAACTGGTAATTCCTCATTATTTTTTAATGGTACCATTTCTTCTCTCGATGGTCTAGTTTCTCTGGTTTCTCTAAACGGTCTAGCTGTCCTCGAACCTCTATTGCTATCATTGTCTCTAAATCTACTCTTTTGTGATTCTCTTTTCATCTTATCCCTTCCTCTGCCACTCGCTATGTATTACTTATTCTGCTTCGATTCAATAATAAAACCAAAAAAATAATTAAGTCGTTCCGTTTGTTCAGTCACGTATAAATATCCTAACAAGGCCTCAAAGCCTGTAGCAGCCTTGTATTCCTGGAGGTCTGCATTTTTAGGTATAGTACCTGATTTAGAATTTCTCCCTCTTTTAAATATGCTTAATTCCTCTTCTGTAAGCTTTTCTTCAAGTATCTTTATGAATTCACTTTGAGCATGGGCCTTAACAAAAGATATAGCCTTAACATGCAGCTTATGAACAGACATATCTCTATTTTGATCCACAAGGTAAGTTCTTATAAAAACCTCATAAATCGCATCTCCTATAAAGGCTAGCACAAGAGGATTAAGTTGTCTTGCCTCTTGTGCTGTAAATCTATCTTTTAGCATATCAAATTCCATATTATATTAAGCCTTCTTCCATCTTACTCCCTGTGGTGTATCTTCAAGAATAATTCCGCGGCTCTTTAAATCATCCCTTATCTTATCAGATAACGCCCAGTTCTTATCCTTTCTAGCTTGCTGTCTTTGCGCAATTAATGCCTCTATTTCTTCTTCGAGACTTCCCTTTGTTGATTTTTGAAGTATTCCTAATGGTTTTCCAAGTTCTCTAATAAGGTTTAAAACAAGATTAATTAATTCCTTTGAGGAGTTTACATTAATATTTGTATTCACATCTCTTATCAAATCAAATATTACTGAAATTCCATCAGCCGTATTAAAATCATCATCCATCTTTTCAATATATTTATCTTTGTAACTATTTATTGCAGCCGCATAAATCTTTTCTTCCTCACTAATTTCTTCCTTCTTTACTTCCCCTAGTAGACTTTCAAGGTTTCCAATAGCATTGTAAAGCCTATCAAGAGCTGCCTTTGATGATTCTAGAAGCTCTTCATTGAAGTTAAGCTGAGTTCTATAATGACCAGAAAGCATAAATAACCTTATAACATCTGGGTTATACTTTTTTAGAACCTCTCTTGCAGTAAAGAAATTGTTTAATGACTTTGACATCTTTTGATTGTTAACATTTATGAAGGCTGAGTGCATCCAATAGTTTGCAAAAGGCTTTCCAGTCCTAGCTTCACTTTGAGCTATTTCATTTTCATGGTGTGGAAATACTAAATCCTCTCCACCTGCATGAATGTCTATAGTCTCTCCTAAAAGTTTATGTGCCATGCATGAGCACTCAATATGCCATCCTGGTCTACCCATACCCCATGGACTTTCCCATGCAGGTTCACATGGTTTTTGTTTTTTCCAAACAGCAAAATCCATTGGGTCTCTTTTTCTTTCATCTACGCTAATTCTTGCGCCAGCTTGGAGTTCCTCTAAATCCTGACCAGAAAGCTTTCCATATTCCTTAAAACTTTTTGTACTGAAGTATACATCACCATCAACCTCATATGCAAAACCTCTATCGATTAAATCTTTAACAAAATCAACTATTTCGCTCATAAATTCAGTTGCTCTTGGGTTAATTGTTGCTCTTTCTATGTTAAGTCCGTCTGCATCTTTATAATACTCACTAATATACTTATCACCAAGTTCCTTAACGGTTGAGTTTTCCTCATTAGCTTTCTTTATCATCTTATCATCTATATCAGTAAAGTTTTGAACAAATTTAACCTTATAGCCTCTGTATTCCAAATATCTTCTCACAGCATCAAACACTATAAATGTCCTTCCATTGCCTATATGAAAAAAGTTGTATACTGTAGGCCCACAGACATACATCCTAACTTCTCCTGGTACAATTGGAATGAATTCTTCTTTTCTTTTAGTCAAGGTATTATATATTTTCATGCCCTGTGCCTCCCTTAAAACTTCGTAGAATACTTTTTTTATAATATAATATTCTACCATATAATAACTTTCTATACGACATATAAATTTAAATTAAAAACCCACCCTAATAGGGTGAGTTATAATGAATTGTAACAATTTAAATTATATATATTGTCTTAAATCAAGTCAATTGATAATTTATCTAACATCTTTTCACCAATAACAAGATCTTCTGGGGTTGTTATCTTTATGTTATTATAACTACCTTCATAAAGAAAAACTTTGTGTCCACAATACTCAGCAATACTGGTGTCATCTGTAACTTTTATGTTATCTTTAAAAGCCTCTTTATGACTCTCTAAAATAAGTTGATATTTGAAGCACTGAGGAGTTTGAACAATAAACAAAGATTCCCTAGTTAAAGTAGTACTTGAAAAGCCATTTTCTGCTTTAATTTTGATTGTATCCTTAGGTGCTACTCCGCAAGTACATGCACCATGCTCATTAGCAAGTTTTATACCTTCTTCAATAATCCTATCGTCTACAAAAGGCCTTGCACCATCGTGTATAAGTACAACATCACAGTCAGTGCAAGCATTAAGTCCATTATATACCGAATGCTGTCTTTCTTTTCCACCTTCAACTATAGCCGAAATTTTACTAATTTTATATTTATCAACAATCTCTGCTTTACAGTATTCAATTTCAGTTTTAGCAGTAACCAGAATTATCTCATCTATTGAGGAACTGTTTTCAAAAGCCTTCAAGGTATAATAAAGTATTGGTTTATCTTTTATGTTGAGAAACTGCTTATTTATGTCCGCTCTCATTCTTGTTCCTCTACCTGCAGCTACTATAACTGCACAAACTTTACCCATAGCTTAACTCCTTATGTTGTCTTAGGACTCCATATCTTCCTTTCGTTTAGCAAAAATCATTCTTCCAGCTGCGGTTTGAAGTACAGAGGTAACTATAACGTCCATTGTTTCACCAATATGTCTTTTACCACCTTCAACAACTATCATTGTTCCATCATCAAGGTACGCTATACCTTGTCCTGACTCTTTTCCGTCCTTGATTATTTGAATTCTCATCTCTTCACCTGGCAAGACCACTGGCTTAACTGCATTTGCAAGCTCATTTATATTAAGAACTGGTACACCTTGGAATTCAGCAACCTTGTTAAGGTTATAATCATTAGTTATTACTTTTCCATTCAATACTTGCGCAAGCTTTAGAAGTTTACTATCTACTTCAGCAATATCAGGAAAGTCTTTCTCATAAATCTGCACATCAATGTTTAGTTCTTTTTGAATTTTGTTTAGTATATCCAAACCTCTTCTTCCTCTATTTCTCTTTAAGGAATCTGAAGAATCCGCAATATGTCTTAATTCTTCTAATACAAAATTGGGTATTATCAAAGATCCCTCTACAAAACCTGTTTGGCATATGTCAAAAATTCTTCCATCTATTATCACAGATGTATCTAAAACCTTGGCCTCACCTTTTAATGCATTCTTTCCTTTTTTATCTTTTAATCCACTTGGTTTTTTAATATTTACAAATAAGGCCATCAACTCTTCTCTTTTCCTAACAGCTATATCAGCCCCTATCGTAGACATAATTACAGCAATAACAACGGCAATAACTGTCCAAAAAAATGAAACATGTGCAAATAAGGCTCCAAGTAGTGAAGCAATAATTAGTCCTGCTATAGCTCCTGCAGTACCAAAAAGTATTTCATTAGCCGGTACTTTCTGGATGCTCTTCTCCATATAATCAACAGCTGTTAATATCAGTCGAGTTATAACTGGAGATATTAAAAAAAGAATAAATCCAAAAACTAAGGTACTTATGGTTAAAAATAATCCCTTAAGAATAATGCTGCTATTTATATAGCTTAATCTTGGAAAATAATTCGGGTTTATAACGATCTTACCTATAATAAATCCTAATATAAGTCCTGTTATAGTGAAAAGACCCCTTAGAATCTTTTTCAGCAAAGAAATCACCTCCTCCTAAAAGTATTAACAAATTTTGCATATTTAAATCCTTTAATATTTAATATAACTTAATAAAGAATTAATTTCAACAATTGAAGGCCTTATTTAATAATTTATTTAATTATCTGTTACAAGTTTCCTTTATAATTTTATAGGCTTCCTGAAGATTTATATCAAGTATTAGCATAATTTCACTAGCCACTAAACTTTCTGACTTATCCAGTATCTTTTGTTCACCAGGCGGCATTATTCCTTTTTTCTTGAGGTAATATAAATCTCTTACTACTTCACACTCTTTACTTAAATCTCCTGTATATATTTTATCATTATTTTCCCTATATCTTTTAGTCCATTTCTTTTCTATCTTCGCAGGTTTTGCACTTAAAACTAATAAACACTTCTCCAAAGTCTCTTTAGTTACAACTTCTCTCATTCTATATGCTTCAATCCTGCTCACAGGGATTAGTAAAGACATATTATCTATAGTTAATGTAATATCAACACACTTATATACGGTATCATAAACTTTCCTGAATTCAACACTTTTTATAACACCTGCTCCATAGTTTGGTACAAACACCTTATTTCCAACACTTAACATAATTATCCCCCTATCTATAAAATTGCTCTTGATTTATTATATAGGTGTAGATGAAATTTTGTCCTATGGTTTGTTGACAAAATTATCTAACAACTTTTATAATTACAATATAAGTAGTTTTATAAACTTTTTTAAGGAGTTGAGACCCGAATGAAAGACGTTATATTCGATGATTTTCAAAACTCTGTAAGCGAATCCCTTTTAAGGCATAGAAGTGTTTTAGATATAATGACAAAACTTCAAGAGTCAGAAGCGAGAATTAACAGAGCAGTTGCCAAAACTGTTACAAACTGTGGGTGCATGAGCATAGAAGCAAAAAAGCAAGGTAAGGATATACATAATGATGACATAGATTTAGAAGAACTAACGCATCAACTTAAAACACATATTGGAGGAAATGCTTGCGATAACTGCAGGGATGTACTTGAGAGAGAAATAGGAAACCATATGTTTTATTTAGCATCATTATGCAATGTTTTGGATTTAAACATGTATGATATTTTGCTAAAGGAATACGATAGGATAAATACTCTTGGAAAATTCTCATTAAGATAAAATAAGCAGCACCTAACAAGTCGGTGCTGCTTATTTTATATAGGTTTATCTATCATTATCTGCTCTCTTAGCCTTCTAAGACCATTTTTTATAGCTTTTGCTCTGGCTTCACCAATACCTTCAACTTTATCAAGCTGTTCATAAGAAGCCTCCATCACACCTTTGAGTTCTCTAAATCTTTTTATAAGGTTTTCTATAACTCCTGATGGAATTCTAGGTATCTTATTGAGCATTCTAAACCCTCTTGGTGAAATTAGAGTATCCACCAAAGGAACTCCGACATATCCAAGGAACCTCGCAATTAAGTCCAAATCGAGAAGTTCTTCAGAAGATAATCCTTGCAGTTGCCTATAAATTTCATTGTGATCAAGACTGCTCTGGCAGTAATCCCTTATTAAAAAGATTTCATCCTGCTCCACAAACTTAACAAGCTCATTTAACTGCATGGAAATAAGCCTTCCTTCGTTTCCAAGTTCACATATATATCTTTCAATTTCAGCAACTATTCTCATAACCATCTCAGTTCTTTGGATTGCAGTAATAACATCAAACAGTGTCGATAAATCCTGAAACTCCAAAAGATTTAAATTATTAATGACTCTATCAAGGACAGAAACATACTTTTCAAGAGTCTGTATAGCTTGATTTGCTTTTCCAAGGATAACGCTGCTATCTTTTAAAATATACTTTACATTACCTTTATAAACAGATATTATATTTCTTCTTTGAGAAATAGCAATAACAACTGCATCTGTTTTTTTAGCTACCCTGTCAGCGGTTCTGTGTCTGGTACCAGTTTCAAAGGTTGTTATGCTTGAATCAGGTACAAGTTGAGTATTAGCATATAAAATCTTTTTAATATCGCTGCTTAGAACAATAGCGCCATCCATTTTTGCAAGCTCATATATATAGGTAGGTGTATACTCAGAGTTAATAGCAAACCCTCCATCAACTAAATCTAAAACTTGCTCACTGTCTCCTATTACTATAAGTCCACCTGTCTTGGCTCTAAGCACATTTTCTAAACCCTCTCTAAGTTGTGTGCCAGGCGCCATCATTTTTAGTATATTTAAAATTTCTCTGTCCTTCTCAACTCTCACTACAATCACCCTAAACTAAAATACTTTACTTATAGCTTCTTTTAAAGAAGAAACTAAAATAATGTTTGATCCCTTTGATTGAACTTTATCTTTGTTTCTAAAAGGTATAATTACATTCTTAAATCCCATTTTAACCCCCTCATTAACAAGCCTGTCACAAAAAGATATAGGTCTAACCTCTGCAGTAAGACCAACCTCACCAATAATTAAAGACTTCTCAAGCTTAAGTTCTTTTCCCTTAATACTTGATACAAGGGCCAATGCAAGCCCTAAGTCTGCAAAAGTTCCATCTATATTCAGTCCTCCAACAACATTTACGTAAACATCACAGTTGTAAAATGGTATTCTCATCTTTTTTTCTAATACTGCCAAAATAAGATTTAACCTTGAGCCTTCAATTCCAACAGCAGTTCTTCTAGGCATAGGTGCTTTTGTTTCGCTCACAAGAGCCTGAATTTCAACTAGAATAGGTCTTGTTCCTTCCATAACACCTACAACAACTGCTCCCTCCTGAGTAAAGCTGCTTTCTTCCAAGAACACTTTTGAAGGATCTGTTATTTCCACAAGTCCTACTTCGGCCATCTCAAAAACTCCTATCTCGCTTGTGGTTCCAAACCGATTTTTAATAGTTCTCAGAATTCTATAGTCCTCTGTTCTTTCACCTTCAAAAGAAAGCACCGTATCAACCATATGCTCTAAAACCCTTGGTCCTGCAAGTTCTCCCTGCTTTGTTACATGTGCAACGATAAAAAATGGTATATTCTTTGTTTTTCCAAGTCTCATTAAATCACTGGAACATTCTCTTACTTGCGATACACTTCCTGGGGCAGAGGTAAGCGAAGGTTTATAGAGTGTTTGAATAGAGTCAACTATAACAAATATAGGTTCAACCTCACTTACATGCTGTTCAATAACATCTATATTTGTTTCAGATAAAATATACAGCTCCGGATGAACTACTCCAAGCCTATCCCCCCTCATTTTAATCTGTTCCTCTGATTCCTCTCCAGATATATATAAAACTCTTCCATGCTGCTTTGAAATATTATTAGCAGTTTGAAGTAGAAGAGTTGACTTCCCTATACCAGGAGAACCTGAAATCAAAGTTAGCGAGCCTCTAACAAGACCACCACCTAAAACCCTATTAAGCTCTGAAATTCCTGTATTATATCTTTCATGTTCTCCAGATTTTATATTAGTAATGCTTCTAGGCTTATTACCACTGCTAATAGTTACTGCTCTTCCGAAGTCTGAAGCTGCCGCCTTAGCTTCCTCAGCCATGCTGTTCCAAGCTCCGCAACCAGGACACTTTCCAAGCCACTTTGGACTTTCGTAGCCGCAATCTTGGCACACAAATACATTTTTTATTTTTGCCATAAAACTATCTCCCTTATGCTTTTGTACTAAAATAATACTATCTAATATATTTTCCTATTTATGTATCGCTTAATCAAGCAAAAAATTAGCTTGTAAGATCCTTATTAGGATTTTACAAGCTATTAATTACTTTAAATATTCTATTCCGTCGTTTGAAGTGTTTTTTAAAAGGGCTGCTGCCTCTTGATCCACAATTACAAGTACATTTGGATGCACTTGCAGCATTGAAGCAGGTATTCTTGTGCTTATCTTTTCTTCAACGAGCTTTGCAATAATCTCAGCCTTAGATTCACCACTTGCAAGAAGAATTATCTTCTTGGCCTTCATTATGCTGCCAAGCCCCATAGTTATAGCTTGAGTTGGAACTTCATCGATATTATCGAAGAATCGTGAATTAACTTTAATAGTATCCTCAGTAAGATCAGTAACGTGAGTATTTAAGTTTAAAAAATCTGAAGGTTCATTAAAACCTATATGACCGTTTCTACCTATTCCTAAAAGCTGAAGGTCTATTCCTCCTGCATTTTCTATTGCCGCATCATACTCGTCACATTCTTTTTCAAAGTCATCTGCCACTCCATTTGGTACATGACTTCTATTCTTATCAATATTTACATGGTTAAACAGTCTTGTATTCATAAAATATCTGTAACTTTGAGCATGATCTCCAGTTAAACCCTTATACTCATCTAAGTTATAAGTAGTAACTCTAGAAAAATCTACTCTATTCTCTTTGTTTAACTCAATTAATTCTTTATATACACCTTCAGGTGTGCTTCCAGTAGCAAGTCCTAGTATCGCTTCTGGTTTAACATATAAAAGCTTTGCTATTTCCATCGCTGCTATTCTGCTCATTTCTTCATAATTTTTTGCAACTATTACTCTCATCTTATTTTTCCCTCTCTTCTAAATATGTTGACCTCAAAAATATATTTATCTGACCTATAGATTGATTCCTCTATAAATAAAAGTCTGCCCTCATTAGTAATATTTTTGCTGAATACCTTTATAAGAGGAAGCTTTTTATTTGTATTAAATAATTTTTTATACTCCTCATCCATCAATACTGCTTGAATTGAAGCTTCTGAGTGATCTACCACGTAACCGTAGTCCTTTAATATATCGTAAAAGGAGTGTTTTAGCTTATCTGCATTAATGTAACCACAATAATCGCATGGTATATAAATTATTTCATTTGCTATAACATCTTCTCCAACAATTCTCAATCTGTCTATCTTATAGACCTCTTCAAAAGGAATTAAATCAGCTATATGTTCAGGTGTTAGAACTTTCTCAAAGTCCCTAACCTCAGTTCGTGGTGTTAACCCCATCTTTCTAACCATTTCAGAAAAGCTCATTATGTCTGTCTGCTTCACTTTAGGCTCACAAACAAAGGTACCTTTCCCTTTTTCTCTATGGAGCACACCTTCCTGAACGAGCTCCCCTAACGCCTGTCTAACAGTCATTCTGCTAACTCCATACTGTTCAGAAAGCTCTCTTTCGCTGTCGATACATTGACCAGCCTTCCAAAATCCTTTACTTATCTTACCCTTAATGTCTTCCTTTAACTGATAATAAACGGGAATTGGACTATTTTTATCTATGCTCAACATTAACCACTCCTTAAACTTATTATAACCTATATACCTATAGATGTCTAGACCAGTGTAAATAATTCAATAATTAAAGTAAAATAAAAGAGTGAACATCTAACGTCAGAAGGCTCCCCAGGAGTATTTTACAACTCATGCTACCTTACATCTATTATCTCACTCTTCACTCACTGTTACTTCCCGTATTTACTTAAAATATTCTTAACCTTCGGCAGCAAATAGTGACTCCCGCCTCTGCCCTTAACATCTTCAATCATCATTACTATGGCAACCTTAGGATTGTTTACATTCACTGCAGCATACCACCCATTTTCTGTACCAGTTGTATCATCTTGACTCTTCTTTATTTCTGCTGTACCAGTCTTTCCTGCATAAGAAAGGCCTGGTATTTGAGCCTCATGTGCTGTTCCCTTTTGATTTTCAACTACTTGAACTAAATCATTAACTATGGTATCAGCAATTTCCTTAGAAATCACCTTTTCTTTCCATACCTTAAGAGAATCTGTTTTATCCTTCATCTCCAGAATAGGCGCCATAATATTTCCTTCATTAACAAAAGAGCTGTATATCAATGCTAGATGAAGTGGATTCATAAGTATCTTATCTTGCCCATAACCACTATCAGCAAGCTCTACATCTTTCTCAAGCTTTCCAACCTGAGATTGAGAAAGGCCTAATGAAAATGGAATCTTATCACCTATCCCGAATTCCTTAACCCCACTTAAGAATGCATCTTTTGTAATGGCTAAAGCAGTTTGAGCAAAATAGATATTATCTGATCGAACGAAAGCATCTAAAAGATTTACCGATTCATCTTCTGAACTTACTCTAGTTATGCTGTACTTTCCCCAAGATGCATCCCTTTGCCAGGAATTCCCTTGAATTTTAATCTCAGCAGCAGGATTTAACTTTCCTGTCTTTAAACCAATTGCTGCAGTAATTGGTTTGAAAACTGAGCCTGGAACAATAGCATTTTCATATCTTCTTAAAAAAGGCTTCTTTGGATTACTTTCTAAATCCTTATATTCCTTACTGCTAATTCCTGATACAAACTTATTTGGATCATATGAAGGACTACTTACCATTGCAAGTACCTCTCCTGTCTTAGGATGAACTGCAACAGAGGTACCGCTGTCTTCACCAAACTGAGAATATATATCCTTCTGCATGTTAATATCTATAGTTAAAGCAATATTCTCCCCGTTTTTGGGTTCCTTTTTAAGAACTGTGCTCTTCTTCTTTCCTTTACTATCAGCAGTATAGATTGTCCCACCAATTTCTCCCTTTAACCTGCTTTCAAAAACTTTCTCCAATCCATCTCTTCCAATATAGTCATTTTCATCATATCCCTGCGCCTGCAAGGTCTTTAATTCCTCTGCATTAATTTTACCTATATATCCTATGAGGTGAGCTGCTGCAGTTCCTGCCGGGTATCTCCTTAAAAGTTTAGAAGCTGCTTGCCCTTTAACACCTTTTGGCTCCTGTGCCTTAATTATTTTTGGCATTTCATCTCTAGCTACATCCATAATAGGAACACCTTGTGCTGGATTATTTTTCACCCACTGCTGATTTAAAATAGCATTAATTTGTTCTACGGTCATTCCTAAGGTTTCAGCTAAATGAGCGATGGTCTTATCTCTTTCCGGCGCAATCTCTTGTGGAACAACATAGATTGTTACTGCTTCTGTATTAGCAGCAAGGGAAACTCCGTTTCTGTCCTTAATTTCACCACGTTTTCCTATCTGCTTTTCATATACAACCTTATCGCCCTTTTCAAGCTCAGGAAACACCATTTTTTCATCCCAAACTATAAACCATTCCTTTGTTTTTCCTACTTTTTCTTTAACTAGATTAACTTCATATGTAAACTGTTTTGTACCAGCAGGAGTATCTATTGTAATATTTGCAGGGAAGCGAAGCATACCGTTGCCATCATCTTTAAGTTTTTCTGGATACTGAGGAGACACGGAAACTTTGCTCACCTTAGCATTACCATAAATATTTTTATATGTATCTACAAAATACTTTTCATCAATAGATTTCTTTGTCTCACTAGAAAGTTGGCTATACATGGAAGAATATCCGCCTTCCTCTAGAGCTTTCACAAAAGCATCAAAGCTCTCCTTAGGATTTTTATCTTTAGAGCAGCCAACAAAAGAAAATATAAAAACAAATAAACTTAAACATAAAAACAAATATTTCTTTTTCACTTGATACATCACTCCTTGTAGATCTCTGGAGTCACGTAATGATTATTAATCATTATGCCCCTAAAATTTAATAAAAAGGACACAAAACCGAGGTCTTATGCCCTTTCTTTAATGTTGCTTTTATTTTATCCTAAACCCTTTCAAACTTCAACTGATTATTTTCTGCAGTAACCTTAACTATATCGCCTCTCTTAATGTTTCCTCTTAATATTTCCTCCGAAAGCCTATCTTCTACAGCCTTAGTTATTGCCCTTCTAAGCGGTCTTGCACCATAGGTTATATCATAGCCTTCCTTTGAAAGGTATTCTTCAGCACCTTCTGCAAATTGAAGGGTGATATCCTGCTCTTTAATTCTGTCAGCAACAGTCTTAAGCATAAGCTTAACTATATGCTTCAAGTCCCCTTCTGCTAGCTGATGGAATACAATGATGTCATCAATTCTATTAAGGAATTCTGGTCTAAAGGAACGCTTAAGTTCATCCATAACATTTTCCTTCATCTTTTCGTATTCATTCTCAGCTTCCTTATCGCTGTAAGTTGCAAAGCCTAGAGTCTTCTGCTTCCTGATTGTACTTGCACCTACGTTTGAAGTCATTATAACAATAGTGTTCTTAAAATCTACAGTCTTTCCTTTTCCATCTGTAAGTCTTCCATCTTCAAGGATTTGGAGAAGAATATTAAATACGTCTGGATGTGCTTTTTCAATTTCATCAAATAAAACTACAGAGTAAGGATTTCTTCTAACTTTTTCAGTTAATTGTCCTCCCTCATCATAGCCAACATATCCTGGAGGAGAACCTATAAGTCTGGATACTGCGTGCTTCTCCATATACTCTGACATATCAACTCTTATCATATTATTTTCATCACCAAACATAGCCTCGGCAAGAGCCTTTGAAAGCTCAGTTTTGCCTACACCTGTTGGTCCAAGAAATATGAAGGAGCCTATTGGTCTCTTAGGATCCTTAAGCCCTACTCTTGAACGTCTCACTGCTCTAGAAATAGACTTAACAGCTTCCTCCTGACCTATTACTCTATTATGAAGAATTTCTTCCAGCTTTAGTAATCTTTCTGATTCTTTTTCAGTAAGTTTTTCGACAGGAACATTAGTCCATCTTGAGACTACTGCCGCAATTTCTGGCTCACTAACCGTATGATGAGTTGAGCCTTCGCTTTGAGCCTTCCAATTTCCCTTTTGGCTTTCAAGCTTATCTTTTAATTCTTTTTCTGTGTCTCTAAGTCTTGCAGCCTTTTCAAAGTCTTGAACTCTTATTGCATCTTCTTTTTCCTTAGTAGCTTTTTCTATTTCCTCTTCAAGCTCCTTTAAATCAGGAGGTGCAGTAAGGTTTGCTATTCTTACCTTTGCAGCTGCCTCATCGATAAGGTCTATAGCCTTGTCTGGAAGATATCTGTCTGTAATATATCGATCTGACAAATTAACAGCAGCTTGTAATGCCTCGTCAGTAATGTTAACTCTGTGGTGAGCTTCATATTTATCTCTTAATCCCATAAGAATTTGAAGAGCTTCCTCCTTTGTTGGCTCTCCAACTGTTATAGGCTGAAATCTTCTTTCCAAAGCAGAATCCTTTTCTATATGCTTTCTATATTCGTCAATTGTTGTAGCACCTATGCACTGGATTTCTCCTCTTGCAAGTGCTGGCTTTAATATATTGGAAGCATCTATTGCACCTTCTGCTCCACCTGCTCCGATAATTGTATGAATTTCATCAATGAATAAAATTACATTGCCAGCCTTTCTTATTTCCTCCATTACCTTCTTAAGCCTATCTTCAAACTCCCCTCTGTACTTTGAACCTGCTACCATAGATGAAAGATCTAGTGTTACTACTCTCTTACCCTTTAATATTTCAGGAATATTTCCTGATACAATCCTTTGTGCTAAACCTTCAACAACTGCTGTCTTGCCAACACCAGGATCACCGATTAGACAAGGATTATTCTTAATTCTTCTGCTTAATATTTCTAATAGTCTCTGTGTTTCTTTATCTCTTCCTATAACAGGATCAAGCTTACCCTCTGCAGCCATACCTGTTAAATCTCTTCCAAACTGGTCAAGGTTAGGTGTCGCACCTCCACCATTAGCCTTATGAGGAACCGCATTAGCAGCACTTGGCTGATCTCCTGGAGCACCGCCTGCCATGTTATTTACTATTTCTTTTCTAAGCTTATCAAAATCAGCCCCTAAATTGCTAAGTATTGTGTAAGCAACTCCTTCTGATTCCCTAATTAATGCTAGTAAAATATGCTCTGGGCTTATATAGTTGTGTCCAAGATTTCTGGATTCAAGCAAACTTAATTCTAAAAGCCTCTTTGTCCTAGGAGTTAAAGGAATTTCGCTTTTAAACAAGTCAGCATCGCCTTTGCCTTCATACTCCTCAACTAAATTCCTAACGCTTTCTATAGCTATTCCAGAATTGTTTAAAAGTTTTTTAGCTATTCCATCTTCTTCTCTTAGGATACCAAGAAGTATGTGTTCAGTTCCAACGTAGCCATGCTGAAAGCTTTGCGCTTCCTGCTGAGCATACATAATAACCTTTTGTGCCCTCTCTGTAAATCTTGAGAACATCATAAAAATCACCACCTGTAAAATATTTTTTATTCTATATTATTGCCTCCAAGCTTTTGTCTAACCAGCCTAGCTCTGTTTATATCTCTATCCTTTTCAGATAGGCCTGAATTCGCTATAAGCTGAAGTGTTGCCGGCTGTGTCCCAACCAATAAATAGTTAAGTGTATCAAGGCTTACATCCTTGATTATTCCCATTTCTACTCCCATTCTTACATCAGAAATGAGATTTAAGCATTCTTTTGAAGTTAAAAGCATAGCATACCTTAAAGTTCCCAGGGATCTGTAAATTCTATCTTCTAATTCATATCTATGGCTCTTTAATAGCTGTTCTCTTGACCATTGTTCCCTATCAATAATCTGATTAACTACAGCTTTTAAATTGCTCATTATTTCTTCTTCACTTAAGCCAAGGGTTATTTGATTTGATATTTGATATAAATCGCCTTCTGCCTTTGAGCCTTCTCCAAATAGACCTCTTATAGTCATACCTACCTGAGTAACAGCATTTAACACTCTATTCATATCACTGTTCATAGAAAGAGCAGGGAGATGAAGCATAACTGAAGCTCTCATTCCTGTACCTAAATTTGTCGGGCATGCTGTTAGATATCCTAAATTTTCATCAAATGCATAGTCAAGCTTCTCCTCTAAAAGATTATCAAGTTTATTAGCCATGTCATAGGTTTCCTCTAAATTATAGCCGGAAGTAATACATTGAAGCCTAATGTGATCTTCTTCATTAATCATTAAACTTACCACTTCGTCTTTATCAACTATAAAAGCTGATTTCCTTTGATTTATTAAAAGCTTATGACTTATTAAATGCTTCTCGAAGTAAGAGCGATTTGTCCACTGGTCATTTAACCAAAGATATTTGCTTTTATAAGCTTCTTCAGTATGAGATGACGTATAAAAAGCATCCTCTACCTGTTTAACAATCTCTTTCCCCTTTTCTTCAACTAACTTATCTGGAAAAGGAATACTCTTTAAATTTCTAGCAAGGCGTATTCTACTGCTCAAAACTATATCATTATTGATTCCTTGAGCCTTCATCCAATTCTTCATAATTTCCTCCTTTCGCCGTTTAGATTCCTTATATTAGCCGTTAAAGCACATTTAGTGCATTAATAATTCATTATTCATTTTGAGTTGACTTTATTTCATCTCTAATTTGAGCAGCTTTTTCATACTCTTCATTAGCAATAGCTTTTTGCAGTTCTTCCTTAAGCTTTGCCAATCTTCTTTTTTCAATAATATCTTTTCCTAGCTTCTTAGGAAGTTTTCCCGTATGCTCTAGATTTCCCTGAACTCGCTTAATAACAGGAGCTAAAACAGAGCAAAAGCTACTATAACACTCACTGCAGCCTACAAGACCATTTTTTTTGAACTCATCGTAGGTTGTACCGCAGTTTTTACAGGTTAACACTTGAGCCTTGCTTATATGCTGGGCAGGACTCATATAATCCATTATTCCACTTAAAATATTTTGGAAAGAAAAAGTGGTATTAAACCCATCTATTTCTTTTGCACAGCTTTCGCATATATTAAGCTCTTGTTTCTTTCCGTTTATAATTTGGGTAAAGTGAACACTAGCTTCATTTTTATTGCAATTTTCACACAGCATACATATCACCTCAATTAATAAAATATTTATCTATAGATATATCTAAACTCCATGGTAAATTATACCATAAATATTTCTTCTAATAAATAATAGCTGTAATCATCGCCTTTAAAAGATCAGCTCTTAACTTATTTTTGTTCTCTAAGGCTCCAAGAATTCTATCATTAATCGCTATCTTCATTATATCTGATTCTCTTTGTGTTAAAATATTGTGTTCAAGAAGACCATTTATTATTTGCAGCCCCGAGTCATAAGTAAGACTTGAACCTATTTTTTCACTTACAGCTTCATGTAAAGCCTTATCTTCTCTAAACTCCAGCTTTCTGATTACAATATATCCTCCTCCCCCTCTTCTGCTCTCTATATAATAACCCTTATCTATGCTGAAGCGAGTAGTAAGTACATAATTTATTTGGGATGGAGCACAACTAAAATAATTTGCTAACTCATTTCTTTGTATTTGAAGCTCACTTTCATTATTGCTCTCAATTAACTGTTTTATAAAACTCTCAATTATATCTGATAATCTAGCCATATATGTGTCTCCTTTCAGCAAGGCTGACTTTGACCTTCTTTGACCTTAATTTAATATTAATATTATCTTTGCTTGATTTCAACAACTAAATTTCCCCAAAAATAAATAAAAAATGCTATTACTACAAATTATTTTATTATTTTTTTGTTTTACTTTAAATTTCATTAGTTTTAATACTCAGCTTTTTAATTTAATTTCCATGTTATTCTATACTATGTTATAATTGTAACAAACTATGTACGTTATAGGGGGAAAATACATATGCTTACAGTAAAAAATCTTCGCAAAAAATACAGTAAAGAAGAAGTGGTAAAAGGTATAAGCTTTCAAGTAAATAATGGTGAAATTGCTGTGCTTCTTGGTCCTAATGGTGCCGGAAAAAGCACTACTATTAAATGTATAGCTGGACTATTAAAATATATAGGCAGTATAGAGCTAAATGGTTATGAAAACAAAAGCATTGAAGCTAAAAAATTTCTTGGTTATGTTCCAGAAGTCCCTTCCATGTTTGACCTACTCACTGTATATGAACATATTGAGTATATGGCTGCAGCTTATGGAATATCCAACTATAGAGAATTAGCTGAGGAGCTTTTAGAACGCTTTGATTTAAGTGATAAAAGAAATAAACTTGGAAAAGAGCTATCCAAAGGTATGATGCAGAAAGTAAGCATCTGTTGTGCTCTTATAGTAAAGCCTAAAGTAATACTATTTGATGAGCCTCTTGTTGGACTTGATCCAAAAGCTATCAAAGAATTAAAGAAGGCCTTCTTAGAACTTCGAGATAGCGGCTGTTCTATTCTTATAAGCACTCATATTATAGACAGTATTGATGAATTCTGGGACAAGGTTCTTATTATGAAGGAAGGAAATATAATTCTCTCCGGAACAAGGCAAGAGCTTGAAGATAGAAAAGAATCTCTAGAGCAAATCTTCTTTGATGTAACGGAGGAAAATGTATGAGAGCATTATTCTACATAATTAGAAAATCATTCAAAAACGGTATAAAACAGCTAATAAAGAAACCCGGAAAGCTTATAGGATATCTTATTTTTACAGCACTCATTATATTCCCGCTAGTTATGTCATCGAAAACTGGGCTTGCAACTTCTGAAATAAATCCTGATTTGTATTCTAGCATAGCTACTGCTATTATTTTACTTTTCTCTATACCTGACTTACTGAGTTCTGTTAACAATGGAGCAAACTTCTTTAGAGGTGCTGACATAAACTTAGTATTTACTGCTCCCTTTAGTCCTCAGAAGGTTTTAATTTATGGATTTATAAAGCAGATATATAATTCATTCATTGCAGTAATCTTTGTTTTATTTCAAGCCCCACAATTGACTAGATTTAAAAATATAAAACCTTATGCAATCTTTGTTATCTTTGGCGGATTATTTCTTATGCTGCTTGTAAACTCAATTATAAAAATGCTTTTATACTCTATCAGCAGCAAAAGTGAAAATAGCAAAGTAATAATTAAAACGATATTTAAAGTACTTTTACTAGCAGTAGTTGTGTTTTATTTTTACAGCCTATATATCTTAAGGGCACCTGGAAAAGCACTAATGTTCCTTTTAAGTCACAGTTTGTTTGGATATATCCCTGTCTATGGTTGGACAAGAGAAATAATAATGGCTGGGATTACAGGTATAAGTTCAATAACTATAGTTTACTTAATTATATTGATTCTGTTTGCTGCCCTTTGTATTTACATACTTTACTCCTTGAAGCTTGACTTCTACGAGGATGTATTAGCCTCAACCGAACTAAAGGAAGCAACACTTACCGCCGCTAGAAAAGGTGAAAAGGTATATTTAAAGAATTCTAAGAAAACAAGAGTAAGAAAAGTTCAATATAAGCAAAAAGGCAAAGGAGCATCCGCAATCTTTTGGAGGCATATCCTTGAATATAAAAAGACAGGTTTTGGATTTATAAATTTTGCTTCTCTATTATATGCGATTGTAGCAATTACTGCTGGCTTGTTCTTCCCATTTAAAGATTTGAGAGTTATCCTAGGCTTTACTATGTATCTCCATATGATATTTACCTTTGCAAGCAAGTGGCAACAGGAACTATCAAATCCTTATATATTTTTAATACCTGACAATTCTTTCAAAAAAGTTGTTTACTCTACTGTTGTAGATAATATCAAAAATCTTATTGATGGGTGTATTATATTTATTATAAGTGGAATTTTATTTAAAGCTAATTTGCTGCTTATAATCCTCAATATAATTGCATTTGCCTCTATAGGTTCTCTGTTTGTATATGGTGGTGTACTTGCAAGAAGAGTTTTTGGAAATACTAACAGTTTAGTATTGACTTCCCTTATAAGATTTGCTCTCTTACTTCTTATAGTTGCCCCTGGGGTTGCTGTTTGGGGTATATTAAATGGGATAAATAATACTCTTACTGGACAAATAACAGCCAACGCAGTATTTATTCTTTATAATGTAATATTTAGCAGCTTAATAATACTTCTTGGTAAAGGTATATTCGAAAATATTGAACTTGGCTAATAGATACCACAGGATAGGTTTTTGCCTATCCTTTTATATTACCTAAACCAACTTTATATCCACAGCTTGTGAAAATTGTTTGGGGATGTTAAAGTTAATATTAGATTTTTTAGTATTACGGAGGAATCAGATTTGGACAAAAGGAATAATTATTTACTTTTACTAATAGTATTTGGAGGCTTCTTGGTATTCGGTTTTTCGGAGAATATTAAAGGCCCTGCCATACCTCGAATGCAGGCTGATTTTTCATTAAACGAACTTCAAGTAGGTCTGCTTTTGGCTTTTAATTCTTTAGGTTATCTTCTAGCATGTAGCTTTACTGGATTCTTAACTAGGAAATATGGAATAAAGTTTTCAAGCATCTTAGCCTTTGGAACTATGGCATCTGCTGGAGTACTGATATTCTTATCTGTAAATTACCCTATGCTTTCTATTTCCTATTTTTTAATGTATATAGGGAATGGAATTCTTGAAATCGCTCTTGGTGTACTTGCTGCAAGAGTTTTTACTAAAAACACCGGAACAATGATGAATTTATCTCACTTTTTCTATGGACTTAGCTCTACAGTCGCCCCCATTTTTGCAACTGTACTTATGTCCACGAAAGTTTCAGGAAAACCTCTTGGCTGGCATGGTATGTACCTTGTAATGCTTTCACTTTCACTGCTTCCTCTCATGTTTGCCTTGTTTACAAAACTTCCTGGGGATGAGATAAAAGAAGATGAGCGAACACCTTTCAAGGATTTTCTTAAAGATCCTGCTGCTTGGCTTATAGTAGCTATTTTATCCTTTGGTGTAATTTCTGAGCTTTCAGTTGGAGGTTGGCTTGTTAACTTTCTTGAAAAAGCTTACAACTGGGATATAGCAGCTGCTTCGAAGCTTCTATCAGCCTTCTTCTTAACCTTTACCTTATCTAGATTATTTCTCGGTCCACTTACAGACAAGATTGGCTTTACTAAATCAGTTATTATTTTTTCTGCTGCATCTGGTATCTTAACCTTACTAGGAATATTAATTGGTGAAAGCGGGGCACTTTTGTTTGCTCTTGCTGGAGCAGGAATTGCGCCAATATACCCTACTGTAATGGCACTTTTAGCCAAGCGTTACCCAAAGGATAGTGATACAGCGGTAAGTTTTACTGTAACAATGATGGGTATAGGCAGCGTAATAGGTAACTTTTTAGTTGGAGCTATAATCGATTTATTCAAAAATATTTATACTGGTTGGTATGGTATAGAAAGCGGACTTGTAATGGGCATGAAAGCTGGATATTCTTTTGTTGGTGTCTGTGCTCTACTTTGCTCAATAACAGCTATAGCACTTTATGGCGTTCTTAAGAGAAGAAATGAGTTAATATAGAATAAAGCTAAAGCGGAGGTATACCCTCCGCTTTAGCTTTATTCTATATGTTTTATTTAAGTTACAAATATAAAAATATCAATATATTTTTCAGCTTAGTCCAATTCTGTATTCATAAGAATATCAAGCATCTTATCCGTATTGTTAACAAAGGTCTTCATCACCTGATAATTCTCTGTGTCTTTATAGTTTACTTTTCTAATATAATCCTTTATCTCGTAAATAGTAGAATCAGGATATGACATTATAATTGGAGAATGTGTAGCTATAATAAACTGACATCTCTTCTGAACTAGGTAATGAATTCTAGAAACCATTGCCATCTGCCTTGCCGGGGAAAGTGCTGCTTCAGGTTCATCTAAGATATATAAGCCATCAGAGCCAAATCTATTCATAATTAATGAAAAGAAAGACTCTCCATGGGACTGATTATGAAGCGATATGCCTCCATAGGATGAATAAAGCTGCCGTCCTCCTCTGTTCATATCTTCTTTATTAAGTTCATCTACATTAGTAGCAACGTTATAAAAGCTTTCTGCTCTTAAGAAAAACCCGTCCTTAGGTCTTACAACTCCTCTTATAAGCTTTATATAGTTATAAAGCTCTGAATGTGTAGCCTTAGAAGAAAAATTAAAGTTTATAGTCCCACCCTCAGGATTAAAACCGTAGGAAGCTGCTATTGCTTCTAAAATTGTAGACTTACCTGTTCCATTTTCACCTACTATAAAGGTTACTTTAGGATGAAGCTCTAAGTTTGAAAGGGTTTTAACTGCTGGTAAACAGAATGGATATGTATTAAAGCTTCTTATGCTATTTTTGTTGAGTTCAATACTTCGTAAAAATTGATATCCTTTAAGCATAATTAATACCTATCCTCCGAATTTCCTCGATCAAATTATTCTATTATAATGTTTTACTACATTATCTATACATATCCTTTGCTTTAGGATACTTTTCCATAAATATTTTATTTGCAGACTCAAGCCTTTTGCAATACTCTCTATAAGAGTCGCTTAGTATCTTCAGGTTTGCAATAAAAGTCTCATAGTATCCATTGCTTTTTTGAAATTGCAGCAATAACTGCTGCAGCTTATAAGCTGCAGAATTTTTAAACTCCTCAGAATTTCTAAAACTTAAATACTTGTCGATAACCTCTTTATTTTCTTCCAAGTATGAATCCATATTGTTTACCACATCTACTAATGAAGAATTAATTTTCTCCATATCGGCTTGCTTTGTAATTACCAAATTATCAACAAGATACTTTTCTAATTCGCCTGGAAATTCTATTTTTTTAATACTATCTAAGTAAGCTACAATCTTATTATATGCCTCCTGCTTTTCTTCCGTATCTGCCGTTTCATCAAGAAAACGTCCAAAATGCACGCATAAATACATTCCATAACTTCCTGGAAAGGCATAAAGCAGCTTTTCTTTTATAGTGAACTGCTTATGTATTTTTTTATCTATATATTCTTCTGCTTTTCTAATATCGTAGCCCTTACCTAATTGTTCTAGACACTGCATTCTTACCCTAGATCTTTCAAGTTCAAGTTCCATTTTATACTTATATTTATCTATGGCAGCTTCTTTATTGGTACTTTCTATAATTTTTTTAATATCAGTAACACTAATATTTAGTTTTCTTAATACTGATATCTCTTTTAGCTTATTAACATCCTCTTCACTATAAGACCTATAAGCATTTTCCATAATTCTTGGAGAAATTAAACCTTGCTGCTCATAGTATTCAACTGCTTTTTTAGTTACCTTGCATTGTTCGCATATATCCTTAATAAGCATTTTAATCACCTCATACCTATGGTAGTCTATCCCCTAAGGTGATAGTCAATAGTTATCTAGGTTTATTTTATTTTTTATTTATCACAGCCCCGATTTGCTCGCAAACTTTATCGTGCAAACCCTTAACCTCTTCCTTTGACAGATTGCTCGTTTCTATAGGTTTCAATATTGTCACCTTCACATCTGCAGGCTTAATTATCAAGCTTTTCTTTCCCATGATATTGTAAGATCCATTTATAGCAACAGGAACAATAGGTACATTACCTTTTGTAGCAAGCTTAAAGCTGCCAGCCTTGAATTCCCCCATTTCTTTGCTGCCACTTCTAGTACCCTCAGGAAAAATAACCATTGAATAGCCTTGCTTTAAATACTCTGCACCTTGATTTATTGCGGTTATAGACTGCCTAATATCTTTTCTATCCATAAAAACGCACCTCATCTGTCGCATCCAGGATGCTACAAACGGAAGCCTTGAGGTTTCTATTTTGGCTATGAAAGCTTTAGGCTTGTCAATAAAGGATATAAGAATCGGTATATCAAAATTCCCTTGATGATTACCTATAAAAACAACAGGTCCCTCAGGCAAATTTTCTGCACCTTCTACAGTAACCTTTGCTCCACTTAAATTTATAACTAACCTTGCCCAAAGACTTGTTACCTTATGTACAATTTTAATTCTTTCTTGTTCCTTACCTTGCTTTTCCAATATCTTTACCCATAAAAGGAAAGGTATGGTGAAAATTAACGACACCCAAAACCATATAAACCATATCATTGTTCGAATCATTTTTAGCTCATCTCCATATTGTTAAAATAATAATGCCATAGCATATCCGTTTCTGTAGCTTCCATCAGATTTCTACCAATTTCCATTCCCCAGTACTTTTCACTTAAAGCAATATCATACTCTAATAGTTCAGTTCTGGCCATTATTTATCCCCCCATCTTCTAATTTATATAAGGAGTATTATACCATAGTTTAGCAACATTAATGGAAATTTTTCTTTTTTTATTCTCTGAAAGGATATTCTACAATGTCCTTTTTTCCATAGTGCTGCTGCAAATCTTTAATAGCCTTATAATATTCCCTAGGTGACAATCCAAAGTTTTTCTTAAAAGCTCTTACAAAACCTGAATAATCCTTAAATCCACACTGTTCTGAAACACTTGATGCTTGAACGCCTTTTTTTATAAGTTCTGCTGCCTTGGCAAGTCTCTTTTGAAGTATATAATTATGTAGAGTATAGCCCGTTTCGCTTTTAAAGTTGTGCATTAAGTAGTATCTATTTATATAAAATTTTGAGGCAATCCACTCAACAGATAAATCTCCACTTAAATTCTCGTTAACATATGCTAGTATGTTAACTATTCTTTCGTCGTACTGAACATCCTTTTCTTCTCTATTTAATTTAGTTTTAAGCATGAACCTATTAAGATAGACTATCAACTGAATAAAGTATGCATTTTGAAGCACCTTACTTCCAAACTCATTGTCTCTTATTGCTTTTTCCAGAGAATATAAAGTTTCTTTAACTATATTTAAATTTTCAGCAGTTAAACGAAACAAATTGGATTTCTCTTTAACTTCTAAATAAAAGCAGGAACGCAAGTCACTTTCATCAGTGCTCTGATGTTCTAGAAAGCTAGAATCCACCCAAATTATAATTCTTTCATAGTACTCACTTGAATCTATAATAGGCTTATGTACCTCTTTGCTGCTAATAAAAAGAATATCCCAAGGCCTAAGCTTATAATACTTGCCTTCAATTGCGTAGGTTACATTCCCTGAAATAAAAATTACTATCTTGTTAAAATCATGATAGTGAAAAGCATGCTCTTCAGCTTTCTTATCTTTTAAGTGAAAGAATCTAAAATCTTCATTTAGATAACCTCTTTTAATCTTAATCAAAGCATTATCTTCCAAAACAACACCTCCATTTTATTAATTAATTATAGCACCTTTAGCAATGTATTAACCATTTTAAGCAATAAAAATTGCATTTTATTATACTATAATACTACTATAAAAGTGATTTCTGCATGTTCAGGAGGTAAAAATATGAAATTAAACGAACTACTAAAAGGCTTAACCTACGAGATTATTCAAGGAAGCGATAATATTGAAATCAATAATATAGGCTGGGATTCAAGAAAAGTATTATCCAACTCTCTTTTTATTTGTGTGAGAAATAGAAATGTTGATAGGCACTCTTATGCCTCCGCTGCTATTCAAAATGGTGCAGTTGCTTTGGTTATTGAGCATGATATAGAAGAGGTACCAGCAAAAGTTACAATTATTAAAGTGGAGGACTCGAAAAAAGCTATGGCAAGCATAGCAAATATATATTTTGGAGAGCCTTCTAAAAAATTTAATCTAATTGGAATAACAGGAACTAACGGTAAAACTTCGGTAACCTATTTTGTTTATAAGGTCTTAGAGAACGCAGGAAGATTGACAGGAATTATTGGTACTATTGAAAATAAAGTAGGAGACAAGGAGCTTAAAACAGAAAAGCTTAATCCTACTACTCCAGACTCAATTGAGCTTCAAGCGTCCTTTAAGGAGATATCTGAGGCCGGAGGCTCTGATGTAGTTATGGAGGTTACCTCCTCAGCTCTTGATAAAGGAAGAGTTTATGAATGTGATTTTAACATTGGCGCCTTTACAAATTTGACACAGGATCACCTTGAAGAGCATGGAACCATGGAAAACTATAAGAATGCAAAGCTTAAGCTTTTTAAAAAGTGCAAAAAAACTCTAACTAATATTGATGATCCAGTTTCAAAAGAAATAATAGAGACAGCCTCTGGAGAAGTTTTCACCTATGGTATAGAACGCGCTGCAGATTTTAAAGCCTTTGATATAGTTTACGGTCTAAATTTTATAGAGTTTTCCTTAAGCTTTAAAAGCCAGATTAAAAATGTAAAATTTAATGTTCCGGGAAAATTCAGCGTTTATAATGCTTTAGCAACCATAGGTATATGCTATTTGTCAGGATTAGAACTGGAGGAAATAATTGAAGGATTAAAGAATATTACTGGGGTGCCCGGAAGAATAGAAAAAATAGCAAATGATAAAGAAATTTTGACTATTGTAGACTATGCCCACTCTCCTGACAGCCTCGAGAATATAATAAAATCCATGAAGGATATAGCAAGAGGAAAAGTAATTACTGTATTTGGCTGCGGCGGTAATAGAGATACCTCTAAACGCCCTATAATGGGAGACATAGCAGGAAAGCTTTCTGATTTTGTAGTTATAACTTCTGATAATCCGAGAAATGAAAACCCTGCAGCAATTATTGATGAAATAGAGCAAGGAATTCTAAAGACCAATTGTGACTATATAAAGTCCGAAAATAGGGAGGAAGCTATATATACTGCCTTAGGCAAGGCAAATTCCGGTGATGTGGTGATTATTGCAGGAAAAGGTCATGAAACTTATCAGATTCTTGGAGATAACATTATACATTTCGATGATAGAGAAGTTGCTAGAAAATACTTTAGCAGATAAATATTCAGTGTACAGGAGGCGTAACAATTAATAATTGTTATGTACCTCAGAGAAATACAGGAGGGTAAAAAATGAATTTATTAAAATCTTACAAATCTTCTTTAATACTTCTCAGTTCTGTAATTATAGGAGGCTTAGTCGGCGCAATTGTTGGTCCTAAAGCATCTATAGTTGAGCCGCTTGGTGATTTATTTCTAAACTTGATGTTTATGATTATTGTTCCACTAGTGTTTTTCAGTGTTACTTCAGCAATTGGCAACATGGTTAGCATGAAAAGGCTTGGCAAAATACTCGCTGCAATATTTATAGTGTTCACAAGCACAGCCCTTTTAACTGCTGTTATAAGTTTTATTGGAGCCTTAATTATGAATCCTACAAATGGAATTGATACTTCAGCTATTAAAGCCCTAATGTCCAAAGCTGCTGAAGGTACTCAAAGCACAGAGAAAGTTGGTTTTTTAAAGCAGCTTGTTAATACCTTTACAGTATCGGATTTTATAAGCTTATTTTCAAGAAAAAATATGCTTCAGCTTATAGTATTTTCTGTAGGCCTTGGTTCGGCAATTGCCATGGTTAAGGAAAAGGCACAGCCTCTTGCAAAATTTCTGGATGCTGGAGCCAGTGTAATGATGAAGCTTGTTGATATAATAATGTACTATGCTCCAATAGGTCTTGGCTGCTATTTTGCTTCTGTAGTAGGACAACTTGGCCCACAAATCCTTCAAGGCTATCTAAAATCCTTTTTACTATATTTAATATTAACCGTTGTGGTATATTTGGGACTATTTACTCTTTATGCTTTCATTGCTGGCGGAAAAAAAGGAATAAAGATTTTCTGGGAAAATGCCATAACTCCATCTATAACAGCCTTAGCAACCTGCTCAAGTGCAGCCTGCATACCTGTTAACCTTGAGTACGTAAAAAAAATGGGCGTAACAAAAGATATTGCAGAAACTGTAATTCCACTTGGCGCAAATACTCATAAAGATGGCTCAGTAATAGGTGGTGTATTGAAAGTAACCTTCTTATTTGGTTTATTTGGCTATAGTATGACGGACTTAAAATCAGCATTATCTATAATTTTTACTGCCTTTCTAGTAGGTGCAGTAATGGGCGCAATCCCGGGAGGAGGAATGATTGGTGAAATGCTTATAATAAGTGTTTATGGCTTCCCTCCAGAAGTCCTTCCTATAATAGCAGTAATAAGTACAATCATAGATGCTCCTGCTACTCTATTAAATTCTACAGGAAATACGGTATGTTCTATGCTGGTAACTAGAATGGTTGAAGGAAGATTAAAATTCGCTAAAATTTTAGCTTCCGAAGCCGGATTAAGCGAGCCCGCTTAAAACTGAAGCTTTCTCTGTCAAAATCAATATTACCAAAGTAAAGAATCCACAAAATCTATAGCAGATAGCAAAACTAGCCAGCCATATAAGAATATAACAATTTAACCATATGGCTGGCTAGCCCTTAATCTCTTAAAAGAATCAGTATTAGTGACTCAAATTCCAAAACTTTACTTATACCTTCTATTGTAATGGGTAAACTATAGATATGCTAAATTTAGCATAATTCAAAGTTTTGAAAGTGGGGAATTTAATATGAACGATAAAAATCTTCAAGAAACTCAACAATTAAACGCACAGGCAAGGTCAAACTCAACATCTGATGGAAAGTCAAAAGTCAGCCTAACTCATCCTGAGCTAGGACAAAGCTTTACAAACAGCATTTCTAGCTCAGATCTTCAAGAAGCTGTAGAACTTAATCAAAAGTCTAGACAAAATAAAAATAGATAAATATATGATCATAAAAATGCAAGGCAGGTTTCATAACCTGCCTTTACCTAAAATATTATTTTCTCTAAGTCCTTTAAAGAAGTAACTATATAATCTGCTTCTAAAGAAATGTATGCCTTATTGGTATTATACAAGCAGGATTTAGCTCCAGAACTTTTAGCCCCTATTATCTCGATGTCCCTATCACCAACAACTAAAGTTTCAGCCTTATTCATGTCATATTTATTAATTAAATATATGAAGCCTTCAATATCAGGTTTTCTTTTGAACCCTTTGTCTATGGTTACTACTTCAGTAAAAAGTTCTGTCATGTCATGAAAATCTAAAATTTTAAGTGCAGTATCCTCTTCTCTATGAGTCAAAATAAAGTTCCTGCCACCTTTATTTATAAGTTCTCTGCAAACTTCCTTAGCATAAGCAAATGGTATTATTTTACCCAAGTCTGAATTTTTTTCATATACTCTATATTCTTCCACGAACCTGCTATCAAGCTTATAAAGTTCAGTAAAGTGTTTAGCTGCCGTATAGAAGGAAACTTTCATATGTTCTAAAATATTTTCTTCACTTTCCTTTATCTCTCTATCTTCAAGAGCTCTCTTGAAAGCGTACACCATTGCAGGATAAGTATTAAATAGCGTGCCGTCAAAGTCCCAAATTATATTCTTAAACATTTGCATCCCTCCTTTTATTTTATATAAGGTTTACCTAGATTTTCAGTTAAATTAACCAAGTCATCTTTCATTATTATTCTGTCTAAGCTCTTCAATATTTCACCTTTATCTTCAGCTTCAATGTTCATGGATGCTAGTATCATATTTTTTAGTTCAGCTATCTCTTTATTTTTATTATCGATAATATTTTCATACTTTTGTTCCATTTCAGTCCAATTTCTGTTGAGCATATTTATTAAAGACGCCATTTCATCAGAACTACCTACTATACGATTTAGGAGTAGCAGATTAAGCCTTAAGACCTCTGGAATTTCTCCGTGTGAATATCTCAACTGGTGATCTATCTCACCATACCCTTCTTCAAAAATTGTTCTCACTTGTATTTCAGCAATAACCTTGTGATTTGTTGGGAAGGATTCAATCAAGTAATGAACTGAACGATATCCGGATTTTCTTGAATGAATTTGAATATTAAGTTCCTCAAAACGTTTGGTGTCATCACCTTCTCTAACATTTGCAGTAATCTCAACAACTTTCCACATGCTCGTTATAAATTTATGTATTTCTTCCCAATCCTCTTTAAAAATATGTATGGCTCTAATTCCTATTAAATCTGTAATTTGTTCCTTATAATTTTCAGCAGAAAACTTAAAATCTTCACCATATTTTTTCTTCCTATCTGGAGTCTTTCTAATTATCTTCTCTATTAAATGTTCTGATTCCTTAACTCTAGATTTTACAGAATGTATTTTCCCATGAGTTCTTAGGGTACTTGCTATAAAGTCAGCCTGAGTTTCATAAATATTTTTATATATATTATAATCTGAATAGATAGCATTAAGAGTTTCCCAGTTTATTCCCATGCTTTCAACTTCATTTTCAGTAAGATGATATTTCATTAAAAAGTCTTTCCTTGAGATTTTCATGAAATAGCCTCCTTAATATTATTTCTTCATAGATTATATCATAATGCTTTAATTTAAAATAGAAAAAACCATCAGTGCGGTTTAAACTGCTTGATGGTTTTTTCTATTGCTCTATTTACCTAGCTGCAAGAAGAGGCTATTTAATTTAGATGCCAAAAACACCGTGAAAATTGGGGAAGATAAACTATACTAGAGGGAATAGTATAATTATTGGGTCTACTTTTACCTCTTCTTTTGCTTGTTACTTGCTCTGTTATATTCATCTACTTAATTATGATCATAAATGCTTCAACTTGAAGCATTTATTAAATCAAGAAACTCAATTACTTGACAATAAAAAATACCCATACCAAAAAGGCATGGGTGTAAAATCTTTCCAAACCTTTCGGCAACTGGCTGACGTAGTGTTTCTCACTTTAGTCCCTATAGCTTTGCGTCACTAACTTTCGTTAGTTTTGCCTTTATCGAGTTTTACTTTCTCTAAACTAATTATATAAAAGGTCCTTATAGTTTGCAATAGGACAAATATGAATGTTTATAAAACTTTATATATTTATTTTATGAACTGAACTGTAAATGCATCCTTGGAAAGTGCATCAAATTCATACCCCATCACTTTTAACCCCTCAATAACTTGAGGAAGTGCCTCAGTTGAAGTAGTTTTCAATCTGCTGCCGTGCATAAGAATAATAGCTTTATTCTTTCCTTTTGCCCCCTGTAAAACATTTTTCACTATTGTTTCCTTAGGAACAGTATCTGCTGCCGCATCCGCTGAAGACACGTTCCAATCAAAATATTGGTAGCCTTGTTCTCTAACTGTAGATATAAGCTTTTTCATGAAAAGCCTTCCACCATATGCCCAACTTACTTGGTTATTTGAGCCTCCAGGAAAACGGATAAGCTTTGGTCTCATTCCTGCTGCTTCATATATAAAATCATTTAACTTTTCTGTGTCCTCCATATACTTGTCAATTGAAGAATAAATATATGAATATTTATGCGAAGCAGTATGGTTTCCTATTTCATGTCCTTCATCAGCCATTCTTTTAAGCATTCGTTTTTCAAATTCAGAGTTTTTCCCATCAAGCTCCAAGTTAGGAAAAAAAGTTGCCTTTATGTTATATTTCGCTAAAGTATCCAGAATTCTAGCTGTATTTTCTGACATGGTATCATCGAAAGTTAAGTATGCTATTTTCTTATTATCATTGATAACTTCATCGGCACTTTTTTCCTTAAACTTGAGAGCTAGTTCAGTATATTTCATGCTTTTATTTCTTAATATCGCCTCTGAGATTTCATCATTATTATCTTGCTCCTCTGGTGTGCTGATTGATTTGGCCTCAGAAATAGCCTTTTCTGAAAGCAGGTTTTCCTGTTGCTTTTTTTGTGAGCTGCATCCTGAAATAAAAATAATAGCCACTATAACAAAAAGCACTGTAGAAGTAGTTCTGTTAAGCATTTTTATCCCCCTATAACCTACGCCTGTACATACGTTTTATAATCCTTTGTATTATATCTTAATTGTATGTGCCGAAGTAAATACTAATACTAATACTATGAAAACAATGGGAAAAACCGCTAAAGCAACATTAATTACCTTAACGGTTCTTAGTTTATCTATTCATAAACTGTTCAATATCTTCTACAGTTTTAATTATATCTTTAGACAGGTTCTCATAACCACTCTCAGTTACAAGAACATCATCCTCAATCCTGATTCCTATCTTCTCTTCTTCAATGTAAAGTCCAGGTTCCACAGTTAATACCATTCCAGACTTAAGCTCTGTATTTCCATCTCCAACATCATGAGTATCAAGACCTAAATAGTGACTCACTCCATGATAATAGTATTTCGAGAGCTCTGAGTCTTCATTAATAAGTCCTATTTTCTTTAGGCTCTCTGCAAGAGATAGTTTTGTAGCCTCGTTAAGCTTTGAAAATGGAACTCCTGGTTTTATAACTGCCATAGTATCTTCCATTGCTTTTAGAACAATATTATAAATTTCCTTTTGTCTTTCAGTAAATTTTCCATTAACAGGGAAAGTTCTGCTAATATCTGCATTATAGTACTTCCACTGCGCTCCTAAATCAAATAAAATCAAATCACCATCTTGTGTATTGGCGTTGTTTTTTGAATAGTGAAGTACTGTGCCGTTAACTCCTGATGCAGCAATGGTTTTAAATGCATAATCAGTTACTCCGCTACACTTTAAAACATAATCAAAGTTAGCCTCAATTTGGTATTCAAGCATGCCTGGTCTTGCATTATTCATGAGGCTCTTAATACCTTCGTAAGTTATTTCTATAGCTTTTTTTATTTCAACAATTTCTTCTTCGCCTTTTATAACTCTTAAATTGCAAATATCATGATATATATTCTTAATCTTAATCTGCGGGTATTTTTCAAAAACTGTCCTCGCAAATAAATTAGCTCTTGTGGGTACTGAGTCCCATCCCCTACTTTCAAGATCAAGATATAGTCTCTTTACATCATATGAAAGTATGTATCTACCTAAGACGCTTTCAAAGCCATCCAATAACTTAATATTATCTATTCCTGAGGCTTCTTTAGCTTCTTCAACTGTCATTCTTTTTCCTACCCATTTTTCTACAACTGGATCCGCTTTTTCTATAAATAGCGTCTGACTAACTTTATCGTCTATCTTTGTTATCATTAATATTGTCTTTTCTCTATTTACACCTGTTAAGTAATAAAAATTTCTATTAGGTGTAAAACTATAATCTTCATCCGCAGACTTTTGAGGTGCTTCTCCTGAAAACAGTACTAGTATAGAATTATCTTTTATTCTTTTTAATAGATTTGCTCTATTTCTTGTAAAAAATTCTTTATTCATAAAATTTCCCCCATTAAACTTAAATTGATATTTAAATATCTTTTTATATATATTTCTATGCCACTTTGAAAATTCCTGCTAAGTCAATTAAGCCTTGGCATTTTTATATAAAGCTCTTGGTTTTAACTAAAGCAGTTATTATCAGAATTTATTATATTTGTATTATAAAAATAAAGAGGCTAAGTCATTACAACTTAGCCTACTCATTATATATTCCAAAGCTTCTAAACTTATCATATCTTCTATTTAAAAGCGTATCTCTATCATATTTTACTAATATACCTATTGTTTCTTCTAAAGCTGATTTAATGTTAGCTGCTGTTTCATCAACATTTTTGTGTGCTCCACCTAATGGTTCCTTAATAACTCTGTCTATGATTCCAAAGCTTTTTAAATCATCAGCAGTTATTTTCATGACACCAGCTGCTTCTTTAGCCCTACTGCTATCCTTCCAAAGTATGCTTGCAAAGCCTTCTGGTGAGAGAATTGAATATATGGAGTTTTCAAGCATCCATACCTCATCAGCTACAGCCATAGCCAATGCTCCACCGCTGCCACCTTCACCAATTACTACTGACACCACAGGTACCTTTAGATTTGCCATTTCCATAAGGTTTCTTGCTATAGCTTCTCCTTGTCCTCTTTCCTCTGCCCCTATTCCTGGATAAGCCCCCGGAGTATCTACAAAGCATATTACCGGTCTATTAAACTTTTCTGCCTGCTTCATAAGCCTTAAAGCTTTTCTATAGCCTTCAGGATTTGGCATTCCAAAGTTTCTCTTAATATATTCCTTAGTATCTCTTCCTTTTTGTTGACCAATAACAGTTACTGGTCTTCCGTTTAGCTTCCCAACTCCACCAACTATTGAAGGATCATCACCAAACAGCCTGTCACCGTGGAACTCAATAAAATCTGTAAATATCTTTTCAATATAATCTAAAGCTGTAGGTCTTTCCACAAGCTTTGCCAAGGTTACTTTCTCCCACGCACTTAGATTGGTGTAAACCTGGCTTTTCATTTCCTCAAGCTTTTTCTCAAGCTTTTCAATTTCAATTGAAAGATCTACATCCTGCTCCTTTGAAAATCTCTTAACATCCTCTATCTTATTAGCTAACTCTTCAATTTTCTTTTCAAATTCTAGTACAGCCACGATATCACCACCTAAATTACGTGCAGATTTAAAATCTGCGCTAAAACTTCCTTTTGCTTTTCTCTTGGAACAACGGCATCAATAAAGCCATGCTCTAGTAAAAATTCAGCAGTCTGAAAACCTTCTGGAAGACTTTGTTTTATTGTCTGTTCAATTACTCTCTTACCAGCAAAGCCAATTAAAGCTCCTGGTTCTGCCAAGATTATGTCTCCAAGCATTGCAAAGCTCGCAGTAACTCCGCCTGTAGTTGGGTCTGTAAGCACAGGAACGTATAGTAGCCCTTCTTCATTATGCCTAGCAAGTGCTGCGCTTACCTTAGCCATCTGCATTAAGGAGTACATTCCCTCCTGCATTCTAGCTCCACCAGAGGCAGTAAATATTACTACAGGAAGCCTTTTCTTTGTAGCATTTTCAATAGCTCTAGTTAATTTTTCTCCAACAACTGAGCCCATGCTGCCCATCATGAATCGGCTATCCATGACCCCAATTACAACAGCCTGCCCATTTATTTTCCCTTTGCCAACTACCGCAGCCTCATCCAAACCTGTATCCTCTCTTAACCCCTTAAGCTTATTTTCGTAGCCCGGGAAGTCTAATGGATTTCCACTGGTCATTTTTCTATCAAGTTCTACAAAGGTTCCTTCATCAATTATATAGTTAATTCTATCTAAAGCTGGCATTCTAAAGTGCTTGCCACAATCTTGGCATACAAGCTGATGCTTTTCCAAATCTTTCTTGTATAGGGTTTTCCCACAGCATTCACACTTCACCCACATGCCGTTTGGTATATTGGGCTTTTGTTCCTCCTGCTTATTTTCAGGCTTAGTATTTTGTGAAACAGTATTAACAGGAGTCTGACTTACAGTTATATATTTAGTTTTCTTAAACAGTCCATTAAACATCGGCTACCACCAACTTCCAGATAAAATTAAACATTTATTTTAAGCACTTTGGGAATGAATCCAGTATCAAATTCCCCGCTTGCAAAGACTTCGTTACTTAGAATTCTAAATTGAAAATCTATATTTGTATCTACACCTTCTATTACAAACTCACCTAAGGCTCTCTTCATCCTATTAATTGCCTCTTCACGAGTCTTACCGTGAACGATAAGCTTTCCTATCATAGAATCATAGGTTGGAGGGATAACGTATCCTTGGTAAGCAGCACTGTCAAGTCTTACTCCAAGTCCCCCTGGTATGTGCATTCTTTCTATTCTTCCCGGTGAAGGTCTAAAACCTAAATCAGGATTTTCAGCATTTATACGGCACTCAATAGCATGACCTTCTATTCTTATATCTTCTTGCTTTATAGAAAGCTTTTCTCCAGCTGCTATCTTTATTTGCTCTTTTATTAAATCAACACCAGTTATCATTTCTGTTATAGGATGTTCCACCTGTATACGGGTATTCATTTCCATGAAATAATAACTACCATATTTATCAACAAGAAATTCTATAGTTCCTGCATTTTTATAGTTAACTGCCTTAGCTGCCTTTACAGCAATATCACCCATTTGTTTTCTAAGTTCTCCAGTCATAACAGGTGAAGGTGCTTCCTCCAAAACCTTTTGGTTTCTTCTTTGGATAGAGCAGTCTCTTTCTCCTAGATAAACTGTGTTGCCATAGCTGTCAGCCAAAATTTGAAACTCTATATGCCTTGGATTTTCAACAAACTTCTCTACATACATAGTGTCATCGCCAAAGGCACCTTTTGCTTCTGACTTTGCTGTCTCAAAAGCCTTAGCAAACTCATTACTGTTTTTAACTATTCTTATACCTCGTCCTCCGCCTCCGGCGGAAGCTTTTATCATTACTGGGTATCCTATTTTTTCTGCAAGTTCAAGACCAATTTCTATGTTTTCTACCGAACCACTTGAACCTGGAACAACAGGAACACCTGCCTCCATCATTATCTCCCTGGCTCTTGACTTGTTACCCATCTTTTCAATGCTTTCCGAGTCTGGGCCAATAAATGTTATATTGCACTCTCTGCACATTTCAGCAAATTCGCTGTTTTCAGAAAGAAAACCAAAACCAGGGTGTATTGCCTCAGCGCCTGAAAGCACTGTAGCACTTATTATATTTTGCATATTTAAATAACTGTCTCTTGCTTTAGCTGGGCCTATACATACAGCATAATCGGCCATTTCAGCATGAAGAGCATCCTTATCTGCCTGAGAATAAACTGCAACAGTTTCAATTCCCATTTCTCTGCAAGCACGAATGATTCTAACAGCTATTTCACCTCTATTTGCAATAAGAATCTTCTTAAACATAATTCCCTCCTATATCCTTGAGTAGGGATACTTACTGAATTATAAATGAAAGCTCAGCTTCTGCAGCTTTCTTGTCATCTACATAAGCTATTGCCTTTCCAATGCCTATAGGGCCTTTCCTTTTTGTCATTTCAACTTCAAGCCTTAAAACATCTCCAGGCACTACTTTTTTTCTGAACTTAGCCCTATCTATGCCTGTAAAATAGCCAATCTTGCCTTTAAACTCATCAAGGCTAAGCATAGCAACAGCTCCAACCTGAGCTAGAGCTTCAATTATAAGCACTCCTGGCATAACAGGTTCCCCGGGGAAATGTCCTTGAAAGAAATATTCATTCATAGTCACATTTTTATAGCCTACTGCTTTAACACCTGGCTCTAGTGTTTCTATTTTATCTACAAGTAGGAAAGGATACCTATGCGGTAGAATTTCCATAATCTCTTTAATGTTTAACATAGCACTCTCCTAAACAATTCTAAATAATGGCTGACCGAATTCAACCATCTGCTCATTCTCAACTAAAATTTCTGCAACTTCACCATCTATTTCACTTTCAATTTCATTCATAAGTTTCATAGCTTCAATTATGCAAAGCACTTGGCCTTTCTTAACCTTTGAACCCAGAGATACAAAAACTTCTGCGTTTGGTCCTGGTGAAGCGTAGAAGGTTCCAACTATTGGTGAAGTTACTATTGTACCTTCTTGTTTAACCTGTTGAGCTCTTACTTGTTCGTTTTCTTCGCTTCTCACAAGCTCGCTTATTACTGGAATCTGCTGTTCTACTGCAACAGTCTTTACAACTTCTGGTATTCTTTCAAAAGAAACAACTTCTTGTTTTTTTTCAAGCTTTATCTTCATTCCTTCTGTTTCTAATTCCACAAGGGTAAGTTGTGAATCACTTACTGTCTTTATAAGCTCCTGGATTGCTTTATAATCCATAGAATCCTCCTCTTACTCGGAACACTGGGCAATCTAACTGATTAGATTGCCCATTAAAGTTCATTTTGAACCTTAATCGCCCTTTATTCACTCCACTTTTTAAACATTATTGTAGCATTGTGCCCTCCAAAACCAAGTGAGTTTGATGCAGCATACTTAAGCTCTGCTTCTCTGCCTTGATTTGGAACATAATCTAAATCACACTCTGGATCTGGAGTATTGTAGTTAATTGTAGGTGGAACATATCCTTCTTGAAGCGCCTTAACGCATATAATTCCTTCTATTGCACCCGCTGCTCCAAGCAAATGTCCTGTCATAGACTTAGTTGAACTAACAGGCACTTTATAAGCATATTCACCTAAAACTGTTTTTATAGCCATTGTTTCATACTTATCATTTAATGGTGTACTTGTTCCATGTGCATTTATATATGATACCTCAGATACATCAATTCCAGAATCCTCTATAGCTAATTTTAACGCTCTAGCTCCACCTTCACCTTCTGGTGCAGGTGCAGTCATATGATGAGCATCACAAGTTGATCCATATCCAACAAGCTCAGCATATATTTTTGCACCTCTTTTTTGAGCATGCTCTAAAGTTTCAAGAATTAAAATTCCAGCACCCTCTCCCATAACAAAACCACTTCTGTTTACATCAAATGGAGTTGAAGCACTGTTAGGATCATTACTGTTGCTAAGTGCAGTTAAATTGGTAAAACCTGCAATCGCAAGTTCAGTAACGGAAGCTTCAGCACCACCAGCTATAATGACATCTGCCATTCCATATTGAAGAAGTCTTAAAGAATCTCCAATTGCATTTGTTCCTGTTGCGCAAGCCGTAACAACAGAAGTACACATTCCCTTAGCACCATATCTTATAGCAATGTTTCCTGCTGCCATATTGCTTATAGCCATTGGTATAAAAAGTGGTGAAACTCTATTTGGTCCTTTTTCAACTAGGGTTTTAACTTCTCTTTCTATTGTTGCCAATCCTCCAATTCCTGAACCAACAACTACACCTAATCTTTCCTTATTTATATTGTCCAGATCCAACCCCGAATCCTCAATTGCTTCTTTAGAAGCAGCTAAAGCTAGCTGGCAGTATCTGTCCATTCTCTTTGCTTCTTTTCTATCAATATAGCTTTCAGGCTTAAAGTCTTTTACCTCTGCTGCAACCTTAACCTTTAATCTTTCAGTATTAATTTGAGTTATATAGTCTATCCCATTTTTTCCTTCTTTAATTCCCTTCCAAAAGGAATTCACATCGTTACCCAGAGGCGTTATTGCTCCCATTCCAGTAACTACAACTCTATTTTTCATAATTGCCTCCCTTACATTACCATTCCGCCGTCTACGTTTATAACCTGGCCTGTTATATAGCTTGCATTTTCTGAAGCCAAAAATGCTGCTAAATTAGCCACATCCTCTGGACTTCCAAGCCTCTTAAGAGGAACATTTTCCAGTAGCTTTTCCTTAACCTTATCTGATAATACCTCAGTCATATCAGTAGTTATAAAACCTGGAGCAATTGCATTAGCAGTTATTCCACGAGTTCCAAGCTCCTTTGCAACGGATTTGGTAAAGCCTATAATTCCAGCCTTTGCAGCTGCATAATTTGCCTGACCGGCATTACCGATAAGACCTATGACTGAAGAAATATTTATTATCCTGCCGCTCTTTTGCTTAAGCATTATATTACTTGCATGCTTTGTGCAGTTAAATACTCCCTTTAAGTTAATGTCTAAGACTTTGCTAAAATCATCTTCTTTCATTCTTAAAAGTAGAGTATCTTTAGTAATGCCAGCATTATTTACTAGAATATCTAATCTCCCAAAGTTTTCAACAGCAAACTTTATAACTTTTTCTGCCTCATCAAAGCTGCTTACATCACCCTGCACCATCTCGGCCTTTCCGCCACAATTTCTTATCTCAGAAACAACATCCTCAGCTTCCTTTGCACTGCTTCTATAATTGATAACTATGCTAGCTCCAAGCTGTGCTAGTTTTACGGCAATAGCTCTTCCTATTCCTCTGCCTGCTCCTGTTACTACTGCTACCTTTCCAGTTAGCATACTCTATCTCTCCTGACTGTTTAATATTTCACAAACCTTTTCTAAAGACTTCATGTCTTCAACGTTTACTACAGTAACTTTTCTATCTATCTTTTTAACAAACCCGCTTAACACTTTTCCTGGTCCAAGCTCTACAAAGGTATCTACTCCATCCTCAATCATTTTTCTTATGGAGTTTTCCCATAATACAGAACTCATAACCTGTCTCTTAAGAAGTCCTTTTATATCTCCAGCTTCCTTAACATAGTCCCCTGTTACGTTGGTTATGATAGGAACCTTAATTTCACCAATTTCAACTGAGTTCAACTCTTCTTCAAGTTTTCTTGCAGCAAGTTTTAACATAGAGGTATGGAAAGGTGCACTAACTGAAAGAGGCATAACCTTTGCTCCTCTTTCTTTTGCTTTTTCAGAAGCAATTCTAACAGCTTCTATTTCTCCGCCTATTACAATTTGCCCTGGACAGTTAAAGTTAGCTGGTTCAACTATTCCAAATTCACTAGCTTCAGCACAAGCTGACCTAACTTCTTCTGCTCCAAGCCCAAGTACTGCTGCCATAGTACCTATTCCTACAGGAACAGCCTCTTGCATAAACTTTCCTCTCTTTTTAACCAGCTTTACAGCCTCACTGAAGTTTAATGCACTGCTGCAAACTAAAGCTGAATATTCTCCAAGACTTAAGCCTGCAACAACGTCAGGCTTAAACCCTTTTTGCTCTAAAGCTCTTAAAGCTGCAACACTTGTAGTTAAAATTGCCGGTTGAGTGTTTTCAGTTTTATCTAATTCTTCTTTAGGACCTTCAAAGCAAAGCTTGCTTATAGGGAAACCTAAAGCTTTATCTGCTTCATCAAATACTTCTCTACTTGCTGCTATATTTTCTGCAAGTTCTTTTCCCATACCCGCATATTGAGCGCCTTGGCCCGCAAATATAAATGCAATCTTACCCATAACCTTTCTCCCTTCAGTGGAAACACTGGATAGTTTAAGCTTGTTTATTCCTGCTCACAAACTACCATTAAAGTCAATTTAGGACTTTAACCTATACAAATTTTTTGCATACTGCTTCAGCTTCAGTAAACATCTCTTCAACTATCTCTTTACAGCTTTGCTTCTTTTTTATAAGACCAGCAATCTGTCCCGCCATAACTGAGCCGTAGTCTACGTCTCCTTCTCTAACTGCTTTTGGCAAAGCACCTTTACCTAAAGCTTCAAGTTCTTCAACGGAAGCTCCACTTTTCTCCAATACCTGGTATTGTCTTGCAAGTTTGTTTCTTAGAATACGAACTGGGTGACCTGTTGGTCTTCCGGTGACTACTGTATCTATATCTCCTGCATCTAGAACTTTCTGCTTGTAGTTTTCATGAATCGTACATTCATCAGCAACCAAGAATCTTGTTCCAATTTGCACGCCTTCTGCGCCCAGCATAAATGCTGCGGCAACTCCTCTTCCATCACCAATTCCACCAGCTGCAATAACAGGAATATTTACCGCATCTACAACCTGAGGAACAAGTGCCATGGTAGTAAGCTCACCTACGTGTCCTCCAGACTCGCAGCCTTCAGCAACAACCGCATCTGCCCCTGTTCTCTCCATTCTCTTAGCAAGAGCTACAGAAGGAACAACTGGAATAACTATAATTCCATGAGCCTTCCACATTTCTATATACTTTCCTGGATTACCTGCTCCAGTAGTGACTACCTTAACTCCTTCTTCGCAAACAAGCTTTGCAAGCTCCTCTGCATTGCTGCTCATAAGCATTATGTTCACACCAAAAGGCTTATCAGTTAAAGCTTTCGCTTTTCTGATTTCTTCCCTTATATAATCAACTGGTGCATTAGCTCCTGCTATAAGCCCTAAGCCTCCAGCGTTAGAAACCGCTGCTGCAAGTGAGCTGTCTGCAACCCAAGCCATTCCACCTTGAATAATTGGATATTTAATTCCTATCATGTCGCACAATTTAGATTTAAACATGGTAGCCCTCCCATAATATCAGTCTACTACTTCTATTCTTCCACTCTTTCTTCAACATACTTTACTGCATCCTGAACTGTTTTGATGCTTTCAGCCTCTTCTATTTGAATTCCAAATTCTTCTTCAAGCTCGATTATAATTTGGAAAAGATCCAATGAATCTACTCCTAAATCTTCAAAGCTTGTCTCTAATTTAATTTCATCCTCTTCAATTCCTAATTGGCTTGCTATAACTCCCTTAATCTTTTCAAATATCATTTTAAAATTCCTCCCTAATCACTAAATCATATTTTTAAATTTTTTATTATTTATTTTTAGAAACTCCATTCAACTAGAGCTACTGACCAAGTAAATCCTGCCCCAAAGGCAACCAATATAATCTTATCTCCCTTTTGCAGCAGTCCTTTTTCAACCATTTCATCCAAAGCAATTGGAATACTTGCTGCTGAGGTATTACCATAGTTCTGGAGATTTACATAGAACTTATCATTTGCCGCACCAAGTTTTTTTGCTGCAAACTCAATGATTCTATAGTTAGCTTGATGAGGTACTATATATTTAACATCATCAAGGCTATAACCTGTATCTTTTAGCACCTTATCAATTGCCTCAAGAATAATTCCAGAAGCAAATCTAAACACTTCTCTTCCATCCATGCTTATTTTAAAGTCCTCAAGCTTTTCTGGCTTAACTAAAGGATTTTTTACTGGGACGCAGCCAAGAGTTAAAAACTCAGTTTTTCTTCCATCAGCTCCATTAAATATAGAAGCAATACCTTTTTCCTCGCTTGGCATAAGTACTGCTGCTCCTGCACCATCACCAAATAGTACACAAGTATTTCTATCTGTCCAATCAGTAACTTTTGATAGCACTTCTGCACCAACAACTAAAGCTTTCTTGCTTTGACCAGTCTTAATAAACTGTGCTGCAACATTTAAAGCATATATAAAACCTGAGCAAGCTGCAGATATATCAAAGCATGCTGCATTAAACGCTCCTATCTTAGACTGAATATATACAGCAGTAGAAGGACTTAATGCATCTGGTGATGAGGTTGCAACTACAATCAAGTCAATTTCTTCAGGAGTTAGAGACGCTTTTTCAAGCGCTTTAATTGCTGCTTTTGCACCTAAGTCTGAAGTATTCTCTCCTTCTGAAATCCTTCTTTCTTTTATACCTGTTCTAGTTGTAATCCATTCGTCATTTGTATCTACAAGCTTGGATAAATCATCATTTGTCATTATTTTGGGTGGAACATAACTTCCTATGGAAGCAATTTTAACTTGTTTCATTATACTTAACCCTCTTTACTAGTTAGATTGTATTTTGATTTAAAAAATCTATTTAGTTTCTCAAGTGAGTGTATTAATACTTCCTCTTCCTGTTCGCTCAAATCCTGAATTGTTTCTCTGATCATATCCTTATGAAACTTATCATGTATCCTATAGGCAAGCTTGCCTCTTTTAGTAAGCCTAATTAAAACGACCCTTCTATCTCCCTCAAGCCTCTCTCTTTCAACATAACCCTTCTTAACAAGATTGTTTATTGCAGTAGTTAGAGTGCCTACAGTTATCTCTAAGTCTTTTGCTACCTCAGACATACTTCTAGCTTCATACATACCTATAGCCTCAATGGTGTGTATTTCCGTTATAGATAAATCCTTAAATTCGCCTTCGCTTAAAGCTCTCTGTTCAATAGTAAGTATGTCGTTAAATAAATCCACTAAAAGTTCATTTAACACATTTATAGTTTTACTCATTTATAAGCTCTCAGCCTCCTTTACTAATTCATCCATAAGCTCTCTCACTGTAACAATCTTATTAAGCCTATAGGCATTACTGCCTGTGAAAATAAGGCCTTCCTCAACATTACCTTTTACTGCTTCAATAAGAGCCTTAGAAATACAATAAGGAGTCACAGCAGGTTCACAGGGTTTCAGACAATTGTAGCATTTCTTCACCGCAATTCTGCCATTCTTAAGCTTATCTAAGAATGTATTGTGTATTGCTCTTCCCGGCATTCCTACTGGACTTTTTACTATTTCAATATCTTCTAGCTTTGAATTTACATAAGCCATTTTGTATCTTATGTCTGCATCGCATTCCTCTGTGGCTACAAATCGTGTCGCCATCTGAACTCCTGCTGCACCTATTCTTATAAGTTCAACTATATCTTTGCCAGTATAAACACCACCAGCAGCTACTACAGGAATGCTCTTTTCATACTTCTGTTCATAAGGCTTTATAGCTTGAATAACTTCTCTTACTATATCAGCCAACTCTGGTTCTTCTCCTGGATTAAGCTGCTCTAAGGAGTATCCTAGATGCCCTCCAGCCTTAGGTCCTTCTACAACTATCAAATCGGGGATATAAGAATATTTATGGTCCCAAAGCTTTGTAATTACTGCTGCAGCCTTACCCGATGAAACAATAGGAGCAATTTTTGTATCTGAACCTTTTATCAAGCTTGGAAGCTCAGTAGGTAGCCCTGCTCCTGAGATAATTAAATCTATTTTTTCATTCACTACAGTTTTGACCATTTCTCTATAATTATTCATAGCAACCATTATATTTACTGCTATAATTCCCTTAGGGCTTAACTCTCTTGCCTTTTTTATTTCCTTTTTCATAGCTCTAAGGTTAGCTTCTTCAGTGTTAGTCTCAAAATCTGCTTCTTCAAAACCAATTTGAGCGCTTGATATAACACCTATACCACCCTCATTAGCTACCGCTGAAGCAAGTTTAGACCTTGAAACTCCTACCCCCATGCCACCTTGTATAATTGGAACGCTTGCCACTAACTCACCTATTTTTAAAGGAGGTAGTTTCATATTATCCTCTCCTTAAGTTTTTTTGATTGTCAAATGTTTTGACTATCAAAGCATTTATTTTGATAATCAAAGTATATAAGAAAGTTAAATAACTGTCAACCCACTTCCATAAAAAGTATTTTAATTATTTATGAACATTTATAGCAAGTTGTAGAGTTAATATTGTTCTTTAAAAGAAAAATGGTGCATTTCTGCACCATCTACTATTTTTCTAAAAGCTCTCTTCTAAGCCAATCAAGGGTATTTACAACAGTTCTATTTCTTATTTTTTGCCTATCTCCAAACATATTGAGCTTCTTAACTTTAACTTCACCTTTTATATAAAGGCCTACATAAACCAACCCTACTGGCTTTTCCTCTGTACCTCCACCTGGACCCGCTATACCTGTTACTGATATTCCTACATCAGTATTGGCTGCTTTTGCAATGCCTTCAGCCATTTCTCTAGCTGTTTCTTCACTTACAGCCCCAAATTTATTTAAGGTTTCTTCCTTAACGCCAAGTCTCTTCATTTTTGCCTCATTGCTATAAGTTATGGCTCCTTCCATAAAAACGGAAGATATACCAGGATAGTTTATAAGCGTACCTGCTAGAAGTCCGCCAGTGCAGGATTCAGCAGTAGCAATAGTAAGGTTTCTGCTAACAAGCATCTCACCTACTACATTTTCTATTGTAGTCTCTCCCTCAGCATAAACATTTAGTTCAAGTCTATCTCTAATCTCCTTTTCCATAGGAATAATAAGCCGTTCTGCTTCTTCCTTGGTCTTTCCTTTTGCAGTAATTCTAAGGATTGATTCATAATCCTTTGCATAAGGCGCAGCCGTCGGATTTTTGCTATTCTCTAATATATCTATAACTTTTTCTGCCATGGCACTTTCGCCAAGTCCTAAAACCCTAAGCACCTTTGAAACCAAAACACCATCTGAAAACTTTTCAAGATAAGGAACTACTGAAGTTTCAAACATAGGCACCATTTCCTTTGGAGGTCCCGGCATCATTACAAGTATTTTGTTTTTTTCTTCAACAATACATCCTGGAGCAGTTCCATTTGGGTTTGAAAGTATTATTGCCCCCTCTGGAAACAAGGCTTGCTTTCTATTTCCCTCACTCATAGGCCTGTTTAATCTTTCAAAAAAATTCTTTATATATTCTAAGGATTCTTCGTGTATTATTAATTTCTTATTAAAATATCTTGCTCCTATTTCCTTTGTTAAATCGTCATTTGTTGGTCCAAGTCCGCCTGTTGCTATAACTATATCTGCCCTGCTAAAAGCCAGTTCGTAAGCTTTAAGAAGTCTGTCTTCGTTATCTCCAACAACGGTTTGATAATAAACAGATATCCCCAAATTCGCTAACCTTTTGGATATGTAGTGTGAATTCGTATTTACTATGTCTCCTAAAAGTATTTCTGTACCTACTGCTAAAATTTCAGCTCTCATTTAAATCAACCTTCCTTAATCAGTATCTATAGTTTAATTCCTGTTTGTTTTAATTTAACTTCTCCACCTATAAAAGGTGCATAGGTCATATAAGCATGATTTTCTGTAACATATTCATCCTTTATTAATTCTTTGTCTGTGGTATATATCCTTCTCCATATAGTATTATTTCTAACATAGCCTCCAAACATACCGGCTGTAATGCTATGTTCTTTTTCATAAATATCATATGAATACCTGTTTTCACTGTTGCTTTTCCATTCACCCTCCAAGTTCTGCTCTGTTACTTTAAGACAGAGCTGAAACTCCTTGTTTGTTCCATTATAAAACTGTAAATCAAGGTAATTATAAGAACAAGTTGCTCCAGAGCCAAAGGGTTGAGTTCTGTTCACATCAGGGAAAACATCATGACTATGTCTGTATCTTTCTGCAACAGTTAAAGGACTATGCAAGGTCATCCAGTAAATTAAGTTAGACAACTGACAAAGCCCTCCCCCTACTCCAGGCTTAAAACTGCCATCTGGACATAGGACTACTCCGTCTAAATATCCTTTTTTATAGGTGGGCTTTCCTATAAGCTTCCAATAGGAAAAAGTCTCTCCTGGTTTTATGACTACTCCATTAAGTCTTTCAACAGCAAGCTTCAAATTAGTTATTTTATTGTACTGAAGATACATGTCTACATCTTTTAGCTTCCTTAATAGAGGAGCGCTATGAGAAAACACTAAATACTTATATTGCTTGTCAACTTTTAGCTTTGCATAGCGTTTCCCGCTAAACGCCCATTGAAGATATTTTCTTAGGGTGTAGTACTTTCGCCCCAGATAAATTCTAAGCTGTGATCTTATAATTGGTTTTCTTTCTCTATAGTTCATTTTTACCTTCCTCCATAAGCATAAAAATTCTATAGCATATTAAACATTCTAAGCCCAATAATTATTATTGCAGCATCTGCAAATATATGAACAAGCCAAGAATTTATAAAATTATTTGATTTTGTATTAAGCCAATTAAAAATAAATCCTACTGAAATCAAACCAAACAGACAGAGCATAATTAAACCCAAACTAAACCAAGTTTTAAAAATAGCTATGTGATACAATCCAAATAGTAATGAAGAATATACATAGGCAAGCTTTGTGTTTTTCTTATTGTATAGATTTAAAAATATGAAACCTCTAAAAAAGAATTCTTCAAGAAAGGAGTTTCCAAAGGTTATATATAATCCAATCAAAATAAAATTAGCCGATGTTATATTTTTTTGCTGCAAATCCATTGCTATGCTATCTAAATCCATAAAGCCTCTAAAAATAAAGAATGCTGCTAATATTATAATAAAGCAAGCCAGGCCAAATATAAATCCAAGTCTTAATCGCTTTTTATCCAACTGTTTCAGCTTTAATTCTTCTGATATACTGGTCCTATTTATAAATTTTATATAGATCATCGGTAGCGCTATGAATAAAATCAGCTTAGACAGCGTCTTTACAACATAGCTTGCAGCAAAATACTGCTCTATAAAATACAAGCATATACATGCAGCTAAAGAACTAAATATTATATATTTTTCTTTCATAGTTTCTCTCCTATCAAATCTTTATTACTGTTTTTATATTTCCATCTTTAGTATTCAGTTAAGTAGTAAAGTAAACTCAGTAAATAATCGCAAAGATTAAGTTATATTATCCTTATTCTATAATCTACTGAAAATTCCTTTTATATCTTAAAACATAGTTTAAAAATGAGGCCTAATTGAATTTCTTCAACTAGGCCTATACAAATTTAAATTAAAAATATCTATTCTTCTTTTTATTAAGTAAAGCATTGGTGTCTAGCTTATCATCCTCTTTTTTCTTTTCCTTCTTATCCTTGTTTATATCTGTTTTCATAGTTTGTATTTGATCTGAAGTTTGAGGCTGTAGCGATTTATCCTTTATATTACTTTGAACCATAACCGTTTCTTCATTTTTTACTTTCTTCTTATATAAATCTTTTATAGATAAATTTAGTTTTCTAATAACTATATCAAAGAAGAAGAGTATAAGCGCCATAGTAAGAAAATAAGGTGTTAAATTAGTCTTACTGGATACTTCCTTAAGTTCACCTGCAAAAACCTCTGAAGGACTTTTTATATAGCTTACACCCATTTCACTTAGCATCTTGTCAAGATTGCTCCTACTTTGAGTTGCGATTTTATACTCAGGAGAATATTGAAGAGCAACTGCAGAATTTATTGCTCCAAGGACATGCTCTCCTTTATTCTGTCTTACATTAACCATATACACACCTGTTTCCTTCATGTCAAAGCTTCCTGTGTACTTTCCTGGTGATGAAGGATTAAGTTTAATCTCTTTATTTGTTGAATCTGGAGCCATAACTACTGCAGTTACAGATAAATCCTCACCTGCGTTTTTAGTTTCCAAGGTTATTTCTCCCTTGCTGCCCACATTTTTAACTTCTACATGTCCACTCTCATCTCCATAATTCTCAACAGTATAGTTTATTATGTTCTGCCACAGCTTTAAGTTCTTATCCCAATTTATATAATTCCTGCTCCATTTGCCGCTTATATCAGAGTTCCAAGCTACGGTCTTTCCAAGACCGTACTGCCAAACTGAAAGTATAGGATCTTCTTCATCGCTTCTAAGTATCATCCTTGCTGTTTCTTTAGGCGAGGAACCTACATATCCAAATAAGTTTGGAAGTTTTTCCTCTGTAAGAACCCCATTCAATATTTGATGGTTGCTGTTCAGTACAGGTGTAAATTCTCTTTCATTCAAATACACACTTGCAGCCATAAATATTTCTTTAGCAAATATTCTTGGTATGTTTGTATTCTCGTCTGTGTAGTAGTATCGGCCCCCTGCTTTCTTAGCAATACCTTGCAAAAGCTTTGTATCTGAATCTTTACCTACTGCTACTGTAGACACTGTAATTTTTTCCTGCTTCAGCTTTTCTATAAGAGGGTCATAGCCTGTATTCTCAGCCTGCCCATCTGTTAAAAGAATTATATGCTTTATTTTTGTCTTACTATCTTTTAAAGACTTATACGCTTCTGCTAGTGAAGGAAGAATAGTAGTTCCGCCTCGAATATTTATGTTTCCAATCTTATTTTTAATATCATTTCTATTTTCAGCCTTCTGTCTTTTAACAGCCCATTCCACTTGGTCGTCAAAGGCAATTACTCCAATTTCATCTATATCTCTTAAGGTATCTGCTGCTTTAAGAGCTGCGTCTTTGGCTAGGTCAATCTTTTTAACATGCTGATTTCCTCCATCCATACTTCCAGATCTGTCTATAACAAGCACTAACCCCATTTCCGGAATAGACTTCTTGCCTCGCATATCCATGTACACTGGAAGAACCTTTTCTAAAGGTGAATTAAGATATTCTCCTAATATAAAGCCTTCATCTCCACCAGTAGCAATAAAGCCTCCAGCAAAATCTTTCACGTAAGGCTCCATAGCGTTCAAAAAGCCTTTGTTCAAACTATCAATATGCACATTACAGGTTATTATTGTCTTATACTGATTTAGTTCCTCGATATTTCTAGGGGCAGCTGCTGCATTAATTTTCTTATAGTCCATCTTTGAAGCTATAAGCATCTTTTCAAGCTCAGATGCTTCACCACTTTTATCTTCTATTAAAAGAATTCTAGGCTTGTCCTGTACATTAGTAAAGGACGAATATTCATTATTCTTAAGTTCTGTATCGCTTGCTGGCTCAACTACAACTTTGTAACTTTTAAAGCCACCAGCATCTGCTGTATCCTTAAAGACAAATTTATTATTTCCTTTTTGAAGCTGAACCTCCTGCTCGCCCCTTTTATCTCTACCGCTATATAGGGTTACTTTAGCTGACGTACTGAGGGTGCTAGTTATGTTGGTAACTATCGTAAACTCATCACCAAGATTTATTTTTTCAGGGATAGTTACACTTTCTACCGCAACCTCGTTTCCTTCAGCCTTTTCTATCTTAAAAACCTTAAAATCAATATTCTGTTCAAGCAGCGATGGTGCAATTTTATAGGCACTGCCCTCATTTTCTTCTCCATCGGTTATTAGTACAACCCTCTTTTTATTATTTTGAGGCAAAAGAGACAAGGCTGTAGTCAATCCATTTTCAATATTAGTGTAAGTACCCACAGGCTTTGTTTCAAGCTTGCTAAATGTGTTATTCTTTGAAATGAACTGCTCTATTAAACTATCACTTCCAAAGGTTATAACCCCTGTCTTGTCTTTCTTTGTTTTTAGCGGAAGTGCCTCTCTAATAAATCTTTCTGCTGTTTCTCTAAACATACTTGTACTATCCGAGGCATCTACAACGAACATGGTAGTCGTTGTATCTATTGTCCACTTAATACTTATTCCCGCCAGAGCTAAAGCTAAAAAAGTAAATACTAATACTCTAAAAATAAGTATGGATACCTTTTTCTTCCTTGTCATCCTTATCATAAAGCGAGCCATAATGGCTATAAAAAGAATAGCCAGAGGTATTATTATAAAGGCATACGGTCTTAGTATTTCTAGTGACAAATTACACCTACCCCCTTTCATCATTAGTTCCTCTTAAATATACTTTAATTATTCAATTACATCATCCACACTTATTCTCCATATCATATGGTCGGAACCTTCTTCCCAGTAATCCTTCAGAAGATACTCTGGATTGCCGAATTTCTTGATCCATGTTTTCTGCGCAGTTTTATAACCGCTATCAAAACAAAACTCTTTTATTCCTTTTTCCTTCATCTCTATAAATATTGAATTTAACATCCTACTGCCAATACCTTTATTCTGATAATCCGGATGTACAAAAACCGTACCAAGCTCTACTACTTCTTTTAGTTCTCCATTAGTGCATGAATTGATTAAATCGTTTGAGGGACCATATTCTATTGAAGCTACTATCTTTTTATTTTCTTTTGCTATAAGAAAATACCTAGCCGTCCCACCAGTTTCAAAATCCTGATTTAAAAATCTTCTCTTATCTTTAATTTCTTCTTCAATCGTATCTATTAAATATGAAATACCATTTCTTTCAAAGGTATCTCTTAGAACAATTTCAAAAAACTCATTAATCAGTTCTATATCTTCAATTTTAGGTCTGCTAAGTTCTACATTTACCATAGTATTTTACCTCTTAGGTTACATTAATAAATAATTTGGATTAGTTTATATTATCTCCAGATATGTTGCACTTTCAAAAGCTTGTTGCCTTCAAAGCTTAATTTGTATATATCAGGCATGCTTAATTTTCTCCAAAAATCATAATTATATTTTTTATCGTAATAGTTCATCACTAGTGCCATAATATTTCCATGTGTACCAATAACAATATTTTCATTCTTATATTTATCTAAGATTTCCTTAAGAAATTTTACGCCTCTGTATTGGGCCGCATAGCCTGTCTCCCCTCCATGAAGAGAGAAATTAAAATCCTTCCAATACTCTAACACTACTTGGTCAAAGTTATCAATCTTGCTATCGGCTAATTTTCTCTCTATAAAACCATCATTTATTGAAATGTCTAATCCGAAAAGCTCCGCAATACCTTCAACTGTTTGGATGGCTCGTTTGTATGGACTTGCCATAACATGAGTTATATCCTCATTAGCAAGCAGCTTTGTAACTCTCTTGGCATCCTTCAACCCTTTTTCTGACAATGGTCTATTTAGTTCCTCAGGAGTATATGTTGAGTGTGCATGCCTGACGAAGTATAAATTAGTCACCATTTAGTACCTTCTCTCCGTAAATAATAAAGCAATTAAAAAATCTGTACTAGCATAAATTCACAAAACTTCTGCGCTTCTATTTTATTAACAACCATTTTCTCTTGGGATTTATAACTATTCAAAGCTTGATTAATAATATCACTATGTTCAATTGGCAGATTACTTAAGCCCCAATTTCCTCCCTGCTCTTTTGAAACAATTAAATTATCCCTAATATAAGCAACAACTCTGCATAAATTGAGTGTAATGTACACTGGATTTTCCACTATCTCTATCTTTGCATTTTTAATATCCATCTTAATACTATCAATATAGTATTCTTTAGGGACGTCTCCAATAACCTCTTTAATAGGCATACCACATAAAGTTATACCTACATCCCGAATTATTGTAAAATGAGCAGCTAGGTCTTTGTCTGTTTTAAAATTATCATCACATAATAATACGGGATTTTCTAAATATCTTTCTAACCAAGCCTTTGAAAAATGCAGCTCATATGGTGTAGGATATATAAATGTAGTACAATATTCTTTCAGTACAACACTCATTTCCAATCCTTTAGGCGGAGACTGTGATCTTAGCTGCTCTAACACCTCTAACAAGCTTATTTTTGTTTCTTGCGTTAATTTTTCATTAACTACAACTAAAAAATCTATATCGCTTTTGTTCCAATTAAAACAATTAAAAGCAATAGAACCATGGACATATATCCCAATTAAATTATTTCCAAGTATTTGTTTATATTTTTCAGCAATTATATTAAGTATGGTTTTGTGATTCATTTTTACCTCCACGGAAATCAAACTATCCATGACTTTAGTCTCCTTGGAATTCAAATTCTGATTATGCAAAATCTTCTCTTCTTAGCTCATAGTCAACCGCTGACTGTAAAACTCCAAGCTGATCAGTCCACGAATTAATTCGAACTGCTACTTTTTTGAAGCCAATTTTTTCATAAACGTGCTGTGCTCTAGTGTTGCTTAGATTAGTGTCGAGTATAACCTTTTTTACTTTCATTTCATCAAATAAATATTTAATCAACATTTTTAAAATTCTAGTACCATAACCTTTTTCCTGATAGGAAAAGTTACATATTTTTATCCCTATTTCTGCGGCATCACCTTGAATACGATAACTCATTTCCCCTACTCTGTTAGAGTCTATTTCAATTATCAGCCTTCTCGAAGCATCAGTTTCATTTTTTAACTTCTCTTTTAGCTCGTCAGCATCAGTATTAATGCCATTAGGGAAACCAGCATGAGCCATTATCTTTCCATCACTCCACCAATGGCAAAGGATTTGCACATCATCAACAGTAGCATGTCTAATAACTAAATTATCATTTTTTAAATACATCCTATTTCCCCCTGGTTAAATCTCACTTTTTAATTGCCCTTGTAGCGTAGAAGGATGGAATATTAAATTCATGAAGCCTTCCTGCACCGTTTGTATCTTGGTATATATCAGTAAGCATAAAACCTGCTTTTAATTGACCGCCAATTTGCTCTTCAATGGTATGCGAAAATTGGATTCCCCAATCATTTTTTATAGAATCCTCATACAATTGTCTATCTTTTAAGGGGTTGAATGGAAGTTTATAGTATAATGTTGTTTCATCATCGTCAAAAACATAATTAATTCCATTATCTACTCCTGCTAACAAGATACCTCCCTTTTTTAATACCCTATAGCACTCTTTCCAAACTGGAATAACATCTTCAATATAGCAGTTGGATACCGGGTGAAAAATTAAGTCAAAGGATTCGTCTTCGAAAGGCAGCGGCTTTGTCATATCTGCTCTCACTGTTTTAATCTCATAATTTTCTCTTCCTGCTACTTCTATTTCGCTTGATAGTTGTTTTTCCGAATAATCCAACACAGTACACTTTGCACCTAATGCAGTAAATATAGGCATCTGCTGACCACCACCAGAAGCTAAGCCAAGTATTTCAGCATTTTTCATTTCACAAAACCATTCCTTTGGTACTGGTTTTGTAGGTGTTAAAAGTACAAACCACTCATTATTCTTTGCTCTTTCAAAAACTTCATGACTAATAGGTTGTCCCCATTCCCAACCTTCCTCAATCCACTTGTCAATAAATCCAGAATTTATTTCAGTATACTTTTTATCCATATAATAACATCTCCCGAATAATTATTTCAGCGTAGCAAACATGGCTTCATGCTTTGCAATTTACATAATGACCTGCTTAAGCTTAACAAAATAATCGCCATACATCATAACCTTTTTACCAACTAGCTGATATCCTCGTTGAGTTAATGCTGCAGTTCGTACAGATGCCTCTGGAATAGCCTTTGTGATAATTGCTTCAACCTCAAAGGCTTCATAGAAATTTTCATTGGCAACTTCTAGAATTCCATTAATAATTGGCTGAGTCTCATAATTACTTTGCAAGTCAATTCTTAATACCCCAAAATGGTTAAATTCATCATCTGCAGCTCTGTGAAACATTTCAATAGTACCTATTTTTTCTTTTGTTTCATTTAAAATTATTGTCCATCTTATAAAATACTTATTTCTATAAGAAAAATCCCAAAAATCAATAGCTTGCTTCATTCTTTCAATTGTAGTGTAATTAAAATTATCTCCATTGCAATTGTCTGAATTAAAAAATGGTACTGCTCTTTCATCAGAATAGCAGTTTAATAGCTCTTCAGCATCTTCCATTTTAGTTTGTCTTAATGTAATAAGTTTATTTTTATAGATTGGACATTCTTCATAAATATCCTTCATCTCTACACCTCTCTACTAACCTTTAAATTAAACTCTGGCTGAGTTATATATTCTAAATACTGTACATTTCCATCATAATTTAAATAGGCATTAAATCTCTGACGAATAGCAGGAGCTGTAATCATATCAAGCACCTTGTCTTTTTTGATCCAACAGGATTCTGAGTTTTCATCTGATATGCATAACTGTCCATCTGCATATGTACATATAAAATCCATCATCACTTTTGTAGGTACTGTTTCAACCCCGTTATAACCTTTATTAATTCCTGTGTTTGAGGAAATTGCAAAAAGTTTTTTTACTACAACATTTACTCCGCTCTCCTCTTTTATTTCCCGAATAACTGCATCAATTAGGTTTTCTCCAACCTCAACTTGTCCACCAGGAAAAACCCATCCTCCATGATGTGTTTTAACCAGTAAAATCTCACCTTGCTCATTTTCCACAACACCTGCTGCAGTAACAATATGTGTCGGCATTATCATTATCCTCACCCCTTATTTTTTTCGAAAAATATCCAAGCTATGATGCGTTATTCCGATCAAATCAGAGCGCTCACATATAGAAAGATGATATTTCAAGTAAGTCTCAAACATTTTTTCATCCATTTCATCGATTATGTTCTTCATGTGATTTGTTGCCAAGTCAGTTGCAACAAAATGAAGACGTTCAACATTATATCCTTCCATCAGTTTGTCAATTTCCTCTTTTCTATACATTTCAAACAGCAAAGATGGGTTTGACAAACATTTAAACGTATCTTTATCGACGATACCACTTTGAATACCTTCAAGGATATTGCCTTTCTGAAATCCCCAGTTTATAATTGTTGCTTCATTCATACAATACGATACAAAAACAACACCACCTTCTTTAGTAACTCTAATTGCTTCACTGATGGCTTGTTTTTTATCACTATCATTAAATAAATGGTATAAAGGCCCAAATACTAAAGTAATATCAAAAGTATCATCATTATAGCAAAACAAATCTATAGCATTTCCTTGCCTAACGTCAATAGTGCAATCTTCAGTAATCTTGTTTTTAAGAATATCAATATTATGCTGAATAAGTTCAATTGCATCAACCTGAAAACCTTCTTGTGCAATTGTAAGTGCGTATCTGCCAGTTCCGGCGCCTACTTCTAAAACTCGCATTCCTTTTTTGAGGAATTTGTTAATGTACTTCATAGTAGTGAGAAATTCCACCTGACCATGTTTCGATACAAGACGCCCATCTTCATTATAATTATTATAATACTCTGTTAAATATCTAAACTCTTCCATTCTCTTCCCCCAAACCTGCATGTTTCCTACATATTGTTATATTGTTATATGGTTATGTTCTTATATGGTTATAATCTTATATGGTTAAATAGCTAGTATTTTGCTTTGATGCTCTTGATTTATAATTGAATCCAATATCTTTGAATTATTTCAGAGAAAGCTTCACTATAAACTTCATTTTCTAATACCCCATTATTATTTTGTATTACTTTAGCTGATGCGATATTTATTTTGTCACAGGTAATTAAAATTCTATCTAAATTCAGCTCTCTACATTTTTGAAGACCTTGCTTCAACATGAAAGTTGCATAACCTTTTTTCCTTTCACTAGGTCTTACAGAATATCCTATATGCCCTCCCTCGCTTAAAAGAAATTCATTCAAGCAGTGGCGTATATTTATCATTCCAATAATCCTGTTATCTGCTTTCCTAACAAAAAAATAAGTACTTGCCGGTACTTTGCCCTCAGGAACATTTGATAAATCTGCTTCCTTTTGAAGCTTCAAAAGCCATTGCTCATAGTTATTATATCTATTGAGCCCGCCTGTGCCGTTTATTTGAGAATTACACTCTATGAACTCCTGTATGTATTCAAATGCTTGTTTTTCGTATTCCTTTGACGGGACTACTAATTCCAAGTATTCGTTTATTTCACTCTCAATCTCTTCCCGTTTCATTATGTTTCCCCCAAATTCTAATAGACTTTGACTTGTTATTCTAAAGAAATCATATATTCTAGATATTTCTTACTTAATCTCAATAATTTATTTTTGTTGCTATCTACATGCTTAATAAGTCTTTTAGCTTCGTCCCAAGCTAAGTCATACTGCTCTTTAGAAATATCCCTATCTAATAATGCCTGTTCTAATTCGTCTTCATCAAACAACAAAACATCACCTGTTGAAAGCAATACAACATCTAAATACAGGTCGTCATAATATGGCATTCCGGAAGAAGAAATAAAATTCCCATTGCAAACATCATAATAAAGCTGTATTAAATCTTGTTCTTTATTGAACATTGCAGTTAGAGAATAATTATAGCGTTCTGGAAAATATTGCACCCATGTATAACCATTATCTGCTAAACATAGGTCTTTATTTTCTATTCCTACAAATAAGGGGTCCTGTACTTTGTCTATATATGTAATAGCTAGGTATCCATCAAGTTCATCATTTTCAATATGTATAAACTTAAATCTTTTTTCAAGAACTCTTGTCCAATCTGGCCGATCTGCAAACTTTCTCTTCATCTAATCATTTACCTCGTGTAACTTCGTTAATTCGATATAGCTCTCTTTTCCCGCCTTCCAATTTCTTAAATTAATCAATCTCTCTCCGTTGTCTCCATGCTCTGGATTATCGAAAGCAGACTGTAAATTATCACATGGTAGCTTGGAACAATGCCCGCAATGATTAAAGCTCTTTTCTATTGAGCACTTTGCAATGGTACATTCTCCCCAAAACATTTTTCCCTGTGCAGCTTGGCAGCCTGGGCAATTTGTTTTTTCCTTCCATTCACAAGCACCGCAGTAGGCTCCGCACATAGCAATCATTTGTTTATCCATGATTTCCCCCTATATATCTATCTTCTTTAAATATTTTTATGCATGAGATAAGATTGGAAACATTAGTTTCTTTTTTTCAATCTTATCTAAATCTTTTCCTAAATAGAAAAAAGTACAATTTTGTTTATAAAATTCAACAGCATCATACCCATTAACATCATAAGGTGTAAATCCAAGCCTTACTTTCTTTATATTACTCCCAAATGATTTAATTACTTTCTCCAAGTTAACTTTGCATATGGATATAACTTGATAAATATAAAGATTTTCCTTCTCTATATCAGCGATTATATATGCATTTTCATCAGCATAATAATAAATTAAATCATTCATAGGTCCTGTTGTCCAAAATGCCATTAAGCCAAAATTGCTCATTGAAAGTCTTTCATTTCCAACACTGTTCTTTACTGTATCAAGAAACTTGTGCCTTGCCATTTTATTTGTCATATCAATATGTTCAACTTGTATCTTACTATTTATTGAATTTATCATTTTGCTATACTGATACTCTTTCCCTCTAATAAATGCAAACTTAGGATAAAAATCAATAACGCTATCATTGGCAAACAAATAAATACCATCAACTTTTCCCTTATATTCTTCAATTATCTTTTCTATAAGATATCGGCTTAATCCCTGCCCCCTATACTTTTCATCTGTCATAACAGTTCCGATTTGAATGTAACTTTTGTCAATGCCATCCATATTAAAGTCCATTAAACTAACAGATACATTTGCTATAACCTTTTCACCATCGACCAAAGAGTGTGGAATATATTTGTCTCCCCAAAATCCGTTATTAAACCATTCAACAAAGTTAAAAGAAAAAGTGTTTTCTGTCATTTCGTTAAAACTCCTACGTAGTGCATTATCATTTTTATAATTAGTGACATAATTATATTTCACATTAACCACTCCAATATGTTTTTTTTATATCCTCTAATCCTTGATAAATCTCACTTCGCGTAAAATTTCCTTCTTCTAATTCTTTATCACTTTTTTCAAGCAATAGATTATAGAAATCAAGTGCAATTTCATAAATCTCTTGTGAGTTATTTTTACTTATTTCCTCAAAAAGTATGTCTTCTGCATTATTAAATTCTCCAGCATAAACAAGTCGTTTTAAAATGATTTTCAAAATATCTTCAGAACCAATATCATTTAAATTTATTGTCTCGCTGCTTTCATCTTCTTTATTTAATATAGCTTTTGAAACATTCTTTGCCAGTTCATTAATCAGCTTCTCAATATTCATGTACTGCCACCTTCTTTATCACTAATAAAAATAAAGCTATTTCATTTTCCCCTTAATCCATTCCATAAGTAATAACTCCATATCTGCCTCTCCCTTAACAGGGTATTTTGCAATTAATTTCTTCGCACCTTCATAATACTCAAGGGCTTTATTTTTGTCTTCATTATAAAAGGCCTCATATGCCATAAGGAGTCTTCTCTTTCCTATCATAAATTTCGCAGCCTTTATATATTTTCTAAGATTCTTACTATACAAGTCATCAATAGCAGCTTTATTGCAATTTGTTACCAGTTCTAAAAACATACGTTCACAGTCGGTCTCATTTTTAAATAAAAGCGGTAAATCATCAATATAAGGTATTAAGGTATCTATGCACTCTTTGGCACTATCAAAATCCATATTATCTAAATGCCAGGAATATTCCATTAATCTAAGAGAAGTATTCATAGGATTACTAAGGTCGGAATTCTCCTTTAGCTTAAACATTTCTATAGGTATTTCCTTAATTCTTGTTCCTAAACTCATCAGTCCATTAACCTTGAGCTGAACATAAAAGCCTCTTTTAGCTTGTTCATCTCTAAGCATTGAAAATATATTATAAGCATCATTTGGAACCCCACCTACCTTCATTGGTATCCCATTTGTTAGAGCGGCAAATAATCCTCCCGCAGCAGTTAAAACTAATATAGCATTTAGAGGAAAGGCTATACTCTCTAATAAAACCACTAATAATATCTCAAGTGCCGATACTACTAAGTTCATTATTACTCCGCCATAATTATAAATCACAAAAGGATACTTTCCCTCCCTAAAATTAGGCGGCATCATAAGGCACTGCCCAGCTGTACCAGGTATATTAAATCTTTTGAACTTTATTTTTCCACTTTCCTTTATCATAGTAAAAGAACCTATTCTAAAAGATACAAAAGAATATCCAGTCATAAGCCCAAATACAAGATGTCCTGCCTCATGGATAATTATGTGCGTAAGGTATCCAAGAACGAATATTATTACTGACCCTAAAAAACTAAACAACTCCAATGACTTACTGCTATTGCCCTCTACATTCATAAACTTTATTATAAGGCTGTTTGATAGAATTCCTATACTCGCTCCAAAAATTCCACCAATTATAAACAATAGAAATGTACTGAGAACTTTACCTTTCTTTTTTACTTCTAAATTTGTATTAGTTTTTCTTTTAATCATTGAATATCTCCCACAACTTCTTAAGTTATATTATTATTTTTCTTTTATAAGCTGAAGGTACTTATAAGGTCTTATAGATTTAAGTCAAGACTAATTTAATATCTCTTGACATAGGCAACCCATTCTAAAGCTAGAATAGCAATCAATGCCATTATTAAAAATGGCTGAAGAACAATCCCTGCCATTTTATTTAAGTCTGATTTTTTAACAGTACTCTCACTCTTTCCTTCAAAGTTTATGTTTGATTCCTTATCAGTTGGAAAATTGACAGCAAATATATTGCTTTTCTCCACATCTCCGAACTTTTGAGTAACCTTATAAATTCCTGGCTTATAGGTTGAAGAAAAATTCTTTAAAGGATACCTTAGCGGTATTGTTTCCTTAAGTTCAAAGGCGGTATCTACTATTAAATCTCCTCCATCTGGAAGAGCATTAATTTCAACATTGTCCCCACATAGATAATCAGTTTTAGTCATAAGTCCAGTATCTACAAGATAGGAGCTTAAGTTATGCATAAGTATTGGAAACTCTGCATTCAAAACTAGGTCTGTCTTATGTAAATCAAAGCCTATGGCTGCAAATTTTCTATTTTTATATTCGCCTACAAAGCCAGCTTCCTTGTCGTTAACCTTCATAATAGACTTAGCCCAGTTTGGCAAAACTATATCCCTTTGCTTTTCAACATTGAATACTGCTTCGGTAACGTATTTTGTAGTAGTATGTTCAAGTACCTCGCCAAGCCCTCCCTCTACAGTTGAATTTACCTGAAAAAGTGAGTTGTCGGGAGGATTTATAAAGAGTATGCTTCCATCACTAGGTAATATTGTTGGTACCATACCATCAAAAATATAAAGGTTATATTTATCAGACATTTTAATACCTTCAACGGAGCTTGCCTTAAATAACTCCACATTATTAACAGTCCCTAGAGCTTTTTCGATGAATATATTTTTCTGAGAAACCAACAGTACTTTCTGTGTTTCTCCCTGTTTAATCACATCGTAGGCAATATTATCATTCATAAGATCATCTTTTTCCGTCAGCTGTGCTCTTAAATGCTCGCCTTTTAAAGCTATATCCTCAAAATAAACTGTCTTTGTTTCTCCAGCTTTTATATCTAGCTTTTTTACCGAAAGAATTCTTTCATCACCATATATACATATTTCTCTGGTTAAATCCTTATCACTTCTATTTGTTGCTCTAACAATTACCTTAAGACCACTTTTTTCCTTGCTATGGGAAATATAATCAAGGCTTACGTTCTCTCCATTGCTTGAAAGATTTACAAGCTCAGCGTTTAGGTCTTTTAGATCCATATTTTCATCTGTGTAAAAAACAGCTCTATAGCTTTCATACTGCTTAGCCATAGATTTTACAAGTGAAACAGATTCATTTATATCTCCTGCTAAATCGACCGGCTCTATGTTTTTAAGCTTCATTAAAGCTTCAGCCTTGTCTGAGGTTCCGCTTACCTCTACTTTTGGTGTATTTCCGCAGATTATTATGCTTATCCTGCTGCCTGTCCTTAAAGAATTTATAAATTTTTCCGCTCTCTTCTTTCCTTCTTCAAATCTTGTAGTATCCTTGCTATAGGCTGCTCCCATACTTCCTGTGTTATCCAAAATTAGGATAACATTTTGATAATCCTTTCCTCTTAAATTTATAAAAGGATCTGTCAAAGCAAATATTAATGCTAGTAATGCTAGCAACTGAAGGAATAAAAGAAGACTCTTCTTAAACTTCTCCCAAGGAGTATTAACCTCTTTGCTTTTATAAACCTTGTCCCAAAGATAGAGACTGGAAACCTCCTTTTCTTCCGGCTTTTGCTTTAGAAAATAAAGCATTATTACAGGAGGTATTAATAATAAAAAGAAAAATGGCCATAAAGAAAAAAATCTCATTTAATCACCTACTTTTGTTTGGGTGTTATTGTTCACTATTAATCTTAAAATGTTCCTATAGTCTAGTAATTTTTCAATCTAATTTGGTATCCCCTCTCTATAGGGTGATGTCCCATCAAAAATATTTTTATAAGAACACATCCATGTTGGAACAAACCCACTTCTATAAGCAACACATTGTGAGGCTATGTTAGATGAAGCAGTTCCATAGTATGGTACTATTCCTCTCTCCATAATTATTACTGCAAGATTGCTAACTAAACCTTTTGCAAGTCCCTTGTTTCTAAACTCAGGTAAAACATCTATACCTATTTGCCACATTGAACTGCAGTCGGCAGATGCTCCTGCCATAGCAACAATTTCATTACCCTTTACTGCATATATTACAATTACATCTGGACGAGGATGATTTATATCATATAAAATTGCATTCTCAAAACCTGGTATCTTATATAATTGGTGTATTTCCTTTCCCTCTTTTATGTAGTAACTAAAACCATCCGGCAAGGGTAGTTTTTGTATCCTATCATAATCAGGAACGTAATAAAGAGAGTGACCGTACAAAAAAGGAGCTGCAAATATATCATCTCTTGTTTTATTTTTTAATATCGGCATAATTTTATGTAAAATATCTTTATCTGCAGAAACAACTATACCTTTCCCCATTGTTGCAACTTCAAGAAAAGGTGATTGTCTGTCAAACTTTCGCCTTTCTTCATTTAATTTGGCTTCACAAAACACTATTCCTTCTTTGGCAAAATCCTGAACCCTGCAATTCATATCTATTGCTAATTGATTTCGTACAATATCTAACATTTTTAATCTATTTAGTCCCATATTATTCCCTCATTTATAATTTACTTATATCATGTCATATAGAAGCATTTATTCTTAATAGCCAGTGAACGTATTTTAAAATCGCTGGCTAATTGCTGTCTATTTTCTTAAATTCATTTCTATCTCAATATTTGAATCTTCATTTTCATCAATAATTTCTACAGATACTTTTTCAATTAATGTAGAAAATCTCTCTTTAATTGTGGCAATAGCATTATAGGCATTCCACAATTCATCCCTATCAGTAAAACAGCCTATAGTCATATGAGGCATAAATTCTACCTGATTTAGCCAATTAGGTTTATACTGACTCAACATGCCTTCATATAATCTGTTGTGAATAGCTTTTATTTCTTTAATTCCCTCTTGTATTTTAAGAAATAAATATAGTCCAGTACTATTATCAACTTTAATTATTCCTTCTAAGGTTAATTTAAAACTTCTCGTTTCTTTCAAAACTTTTGATAAATACTCTTCCAATTCTTCCTTACTTATACTACTTTCAAATGGAAAAACAAGAGTAATATGTGGTCTTACCTTCTTAGAAAGAGGGTCATACTTATCTCTAATTTCATCAATTATATTCATATTATCAAAATGAGGAAATATCATTATGCAGCGCTTTACACTTTTTGAATTCATTTTCACTTCATCCTTTTTAAATAATTAACCAAACTAATCTTATCTAACACTGGATACCACACCGTTTCTCGTAAACTTCTCTAATATAATTTTATCGATGCTCTCCTCTGATGAAGCCTCAATATATGAAGCACCATACTTCGCAGCGCTCTCCTTTAAACTGTTCTTAAAAGTAGTTAGCTGTTTTTTATAAGCTTTCATTATTGAAGGATTTAATATAATGTTTCTATCCTCTCTAGTTTCACTGTCGACAAGCTTAACCTGTCCAAAATAGTTAGGCTCAAGCTCTTCCGGAGATAATATATGAATTAATATAACCTCCTGCTTTTTATAGGTTAAATATCTCACGGTCTCCTCTATTCCATTGTCAGTGAAAAAATCAGAAAGTATAATTGAAACCCCTTTGCTATTAAACTCTTTCTTTACAATAGAAGCATTAATGTCAGTTGTTCCTTCGTGTTCAATGTCCTTAAGATAACTAAGCGCTCTTTGAAGCATCAGCTTTCCACTTAAAGCTTCAATAGATTTTAACTCTTTATTCTTTAAAGAATTTATACAAACCCTATCTAGGTTGTTTAAAGCAATATATGAAAAAGCAGCAGCAAGTCTTAAAGCTAAAGCAGACTTTGAGGGCTCCCCAAAGCTCATAGATTTACTGCTGTCAACGAAGATATTAATTAAGGCTTCTCTTTCTTCCATGAAAAGCTTAATAAAATATTTATCAAATCTACCATAAGCATTCCAATCAATTCTTCTAAAGTCATCTCCAGGAACATATTCCCTAAAGTCCGAAAACTCTACAGAGGTTCCTTTTACTCTGGATTTCCTTGCTCCAGAAGCACCATAGTTTGCACTCTTTTTAATATTTATATTTAAGTTTTGCAGAATCTTAAAAAATTCAGAATCAAATAATTTATTCTTATCTTCCATGGCTTCCTCACATATTTACGCTTTGAAGAATTTCTGCTATTAGCTTATCTGTTGTAATGCCATCGGATATAGCATCAAAATTTAGGAAAATCCTATGTCTTAAAGCCGGATAAGCCACATATTTTATATCCTCAAAAGCTACATTGAACCTTCCTTCCATAAGTGCTCTTATTTTAGCCGCACTAATCATTGCCTGAGCCGCTCTTGGACTTGCCCCAAAGCTTACATATTTTCTAGACACCTCAGGAGCTTGTTCATTTTCTGGATGAGTTGCCAAAAGTACTTTTAGAGCATATTCTTGAACACCCTTTGAAATTGGTACCTCTTTAAATAGTTTTCTCATTTCTAAAATAGTTCGACCATCTATTATTTTATTTAACTGAATTTCCTTGTTAGTTACTGTAACCTCCATAATAGCTTGTAGCTCATTCAAGGTAGGAAACTTAACATCTAATTTGAATAAAAATCTATCCAGCTGTGCCTCTGGAAGTGGGTAGGTTCCTTCCATTTCGATTGGATTTTGTGTCGCTAAAACCATAAAAGGTTCTTCAAGCTTATAAGTATGTTTGCCTACAGTAACGGTTCTTTCCTGCATAGCTTCAAGCAGCGCTGATTGGGTTTTTGGTGTGGCTCTGTTAATTTCGTCTGCAAGAACTAAATTCGCAAATATTGGCCCCTTTTGAAACTCAAAGGAGCTGTCTCCATCAGTATCTTTAACTATTATGTTTGTTCCTACTACATCTGCTGGCATAAGATCTGGAGTAAACTGAATTCTTGAGAACGATAGCTCCATAACCTGAGCCAAGGTCTTAACAAGTTGTGTCTTACCAAGACCAGGCGCCCCTTCTAAAAGCACATTCCCACCTGTAAATATTGCAAGCAGTACTTGTCTTATAATATCTTTTTGTCCTATTATAGCCTTTCCTACTTCATTTTCCACCTTATTAATTTTCTCTACTATATCCTGAATTGTTTTTTCATTAATCTCCATAATCGCTTCCCCCTCAGTATTCCCTTTTGAGCTAAAAGATTACTTATCCTTTACCCCTATTTTCATCTATTGTTCTAAAGCTGAAAAATAGCTTTTAATTATATCTTTCATCGCCTCTGGTATTACATAGGAATTCATATTTTCATATGCCTTTTCTTTATATTTGCCTATAACCTTATCAAGACTTTGTGGCTTTGCAGGTTCTGTAGGTGGCGGCAGACTGCCTTCCTTAATAATCTCACCACTTCCACCCTCTTCACCTGTTGAAGGCACATAAACACTTTCTCCTTTGTTTGAATTGTCATCCTTTGGTTTATTTAAACCCTCTCCAGCATTAGGCTTTTCTCCTTGGCTTGGGCTGCCTTCCGAACTACTTCCATTGCCGCTACCAGGCTGCCCTTCATTTGAAGTGCTTCCACCCTCTGGAGACTTCCCTTGTTCTGGCTTAACTTGATTGTCTGTACCTGTTCCCTGTCCTCCTCCAGCTTCACCTTTCTGAGAATCATCTTGCGGATCTTTATTACCTGTAGATGTTTCTGGCATAAAATCCTCTTTTATTCCTTTTAATTCATTTTTAGCAAGCTTCTTATCTACATTCTCTTGAACTGAGTTATTAAAGTTTCCTAATGAGTCCGCTAGTTCTTTCATCTTGTCAGGATTATTCTCCACAAGCTTCTGCGCTATTTCATTCAGTGATTTCTTAAGCCCTTCATCTCCCGTATTTTTAGCCATATCTGCAAAATTCTCTGCTATCTTCTTTTGCTCCTGCTCTGAAGCGTTTTTTAAAGCCTCTGGGAGCTGCTTTATTTCATTATCTATAGCAGCTTTATCACTTCTTTCAATGGCATTGGCTAGTCCTGCTGTAGCTTCATTTCTTGAAAGTCCACTTGCTAAATTGTTTAAATCTTTATTATCATATTTACTCTGCATTATATCCATTTTTATTTGAAACTTTGTAAGTGAATTGTCTATCTCAGAAATGCTTTTTGCTTCCTTAATTTCCTGTCTTAACGCATTAAGGTTGTCTAGTAGCTCTTTTTTATCTTCTTCGCTTAAAATAGTATCTTTCTTAATTTCCTTTTCTACCTTATCTATACTTTCTACTTTTTTCTCCTGAATTATTTCAAACTTATATTTTTCTTCTGCTTTAGACTTTGCTGGTGCTGGTATTGCCATACTCCCAAATATTATTGCACAAAATATAATTCCCAAAACAAGCTGCCTTTTTTCTACTCTAAAACATAAGCCTTCTTTATAATTAAGAACTTTTAGCTTATTTAATGTATCTTTCTTTTGAATAACAGCAAAGCCTTCCTCTACACCTATAAACTCCATTGAAGTAGCCAATCTCTCCCTAAGTCCAAGGGAGTCTGCAAGCCTTGCTGCTTTATTATTGCTTGGTGCTCTAGTTAAACCAACTAGTATAGAAACTAATATTCCTGTACCTAATACTTTTAGTACAATAACGTGAACTTTATAAAGAGGAAGGAGCAAACCTGCAATACTTATTAAACTGCCGCAGCCTAAGGCCAAAATTGCTCCCCAGATCATATAATTAATTATTGTGTTTCGGTGTATTCTTCTCTTTATTCTTCTTAGGCAGTTTAATATTTCTCTATCTAGGCTGCTCATAAATATCCCCTTTCTTATTTTTCTAATACAGCTTGAGTTTTTTTGTTTCTTTTAATAGATAGCTTCTTTCTAACTGGATTTATTTTATATGAAGTCCATAAAAACAATCCACAAGCTACTATAAAATTAACCCCAGTATTAACAATCCAGGGCTTTATACCACTTTTACTCAGTCTCATAATACTGCCAATAAAAGGTATTCCCAACCCTGAGTTTCCCCCAAATTGATCCATTAAAAGTGCTGCAAAGCCAACTAGAGGATTAGTATAAAGTATCGGAAGGAAAGGCTCCTTAATTTGAGTTGGTGTCATTCCTGGCTGTACCTGAACCTGCTTTCCATAAACAAAAATCTGTAAATACATGGCTGTTAAAAATATAGTTCCAAACAATATAAATAAAATTACACCATAAGTAACTACATTAGAAGTAGTAGTTCTCTTGATTAGTGTTGAGAAAAATATTCCTATGCACCCCATAAGCAGTGCGGTTACTATATAGAATAGAAATAATTGCAGCAAGTTTATTACTGATATTCCTCCAAACACAAAAACTATAGCAAAAATAGGAAAAGACGCTACAATTAGAAGAATTACCTGACTTAGAGAAGAAAATAGCTTTCCTAGCACAATTGAACTTGGCCTAAGCTTTGTACAGAGCATTAAATCCAAGGTTTGTCTTTCCCTTTCTCCAGATATAGCTCCTGAGGTTAGTGCAGGTGCTATAAATACTATCAACAAAAATTGTATAGCTGACAGACTAATATAAGTTGCCATTGATGCTTCACGGTTCATTGAGCTTGCAGACATACCGCTAATCATATTTATTATTAAAAACACGGCAACTAAGGTAAGAACCAGCAGATATACTCCAATCATACCTGCAGCCTTCCAATTTCTCATTTTTACCTTTAGTTCTTTATTTAAAACAGGGTTAAGTTTCATTTTATTACTCCTTTCAATGGTAATACTGGTTAGTTTAAGAGTAGTCACTCCCTTTCACAGATAATCCGTTAAAGGTCATCTCCTCTACACTGCTTCTGCTTTCTCAGTGACCTTCATGAATATCTCTTCAAGGTTTCCTTCGCTTTGACCAAAGGACACAACTTGAATCTTTTTGCTAACAAGTGTACCAAGAAGTCTGCTTACTTCTTCTTCACTTCCTGAAAAAGCTATAGTAATAATAGAACCCTCTGCTGTTATTCTGTCTACTTTTGGTATTTCCTTAAGCACAGCTACAGCTTCTGTAATATCTCCAAGCACTTTAACTTTTATTGGTCTTGAATTATAAAGGTTTAGCATTATTTCTTCAACTGTTCCCTTTATCACTATGCTGCCCTTTTCAATAATGCCTATTGTAGTACAGAGCTCAGCAAGCTCAGGCAGTATGTGAGAGCTTATTATAATAGTTTTCCCCATATCTTTTAAGGTTCTTAGAATTTCTTTCATTTCAAATCTAGCTCTTGGGTCCATTCCTGAAGCTGGTTCATCCAAAATTAATAGTTCTGGGTTGTGTACTAAGCTTCTAGCAAGGCATAATCTTTGTTTCATACCTCTTGAAAGGCTGTCAACATAAGCATTTTCCTTTGCAGTTAAATCAACGAGCTCAAGCAGGTCACTACAAATTTTTCTACTCTCTTGTCCACTTATGCCATATATAGAAGCATAAAATTCTAGGTATTCTTTTACCTTAAGATCATCATATACTCCAAAGAAATCCGGCATATAGCCTATTTTCTCCTTAACCTTTCGGCTGTCATTGACAGCATCTATTCCATCTACATACACTTGCCCAGAAGTTGGCGGCATAAGTCCGGCTATTATTTTCATAGTTGAAGTTTTTCCAGCTCCATTAGGACCTACAAAACCAAATATTTCTCCCTTGTCAACAGTTAGATTAAGATTATTAACTGCAGTATATTTTCCATAGTTTTTAACAAGATTAATTATCTCTAGCATTATTTCACACTTCCCTTCACATAGATTTGAGGAAGAGTTCCCGCTCCCCGCATTCCGCTTATATCAATTTTTACTCTGAAAGTATTTTCTTTACTTACATAGTTGGAAACCTTATCCTCGCTTATAGAGAAGTTTTTCAAATCTATTTCTTCCCAATCATTTTTAGAAGTGTTAAAGGCATATCCCTTACCTTGTACCATCTCAAACTTTCCCATTCTAGGATCGCGTTCTACTTCTTTAAGCTCTATTTTATCTACATTTACCTTTTTATCTAATGAATAATTTAACTCAACAGTTCCGGAATCTCCATGTATAACTCCAGCCATTTCATCATAACCAATCTTGGTATTTTGCCCTAGTATAACCTGAGGCTGTATGCTTCCAGTAGGATACTCAACTTTACCTTCTTTAACATAGCTAAGGTTAAGCTGAGAAACTACTAAGGTCTTGCCATATTTTCTAACAGCTTTTTCATTTACAAGTATATCCTTAGTAACTGGAACATCTGTTATTGCAAGTATAATATTTGTATTAATCTTGTTGCCCATAGTTTCAAGATAGGACTGTATAAGATTTCTCTTCTGTTCTACTATTTTTCTTTCCTTTATCTGCTTTTCATTTCTAGCAGATATTCTATAATCTATACCAAGCATATTGTCTAGCAACTGATAAGACATTCCTGTATAGGACTTTACTGGATCATTAACATTTTTTACTTCACCATTTTTTATTTCACCAAGACTAATATAATTGTTAGGGGTAACTATATAGCACTCCTTCAAATCTATCCCACTGTTATTTTTTATTATACCTGTTATCTTGTTATCGCTAAAATTCACTTCAGATTGAATAGTACCCTGCTTTACTTCATTGTTGTCAATTATAAAGCTATATTGTCCAAAAACTGATGTATTGTAATATTCTAGAGTTGTTTTTGGAGATTGAGTAACTTTAGAGTAAATCATTTTTTCTTTTTTTGTTTCATTTGAATTAGGTGAAGTTCCCTTATCATAATACTCAAGGTTTGATATTGGTCTAATTGCCATTCCTTCTTGAGGTTCTAACTTTATATCAGCCTTTTTAGGCGTTATTACTGTTCCATAGCTCTGAACTACCTGGTTACCCTTACTGTCAATTTCTATAGTAGATAATACATTAGCAATAGGCTCAGTCACCCTAGTAGGTGAGCCTGCAAAATAAACGATAACGGCAAAGATAATTGAGAGAGCTGGTACTGTAACCCACATAAGTTCTCTCCTATCTTTCTTTTTGAGAATAAAATAGTTAACTGGCGCTACAATTATAATATAAATAAGGAATATTATTATTAAACTTGATGCCTTAGGCACTGGAAGCTCTGGTATGTTTCCGAGACTATAACTTAAGTTTCCCATGCTCCCATAGGCTATTCTGTCATAACTAGGATCCTTATAGTAGGCTGGAAGACCTTGGGCTATAAGGTTTTCTCCAAAAGTACTGTTTAAAGGCCAATTAGTTAATGGGCTTAGTCCAAAATCAAAGCCAGCTACAACCACTGCTCCCTTTCCTCTTTCAAGTCTATGTACTAAAGTTGTACTTCCTTCAGATAATAAACTGCTGCTGTCTTTAATATTTATATTTAGAATATCTAGCTTCATAGAAGTTGTAGAACTGCTATCTACCAGTTTATTAGCACTTTTAGTTTCTATTGGAGCTACATTTCCTATTTCACCATTTAAAAAGCTATCCTTAAAAACGGCTAGAGTTTTGTTTTGCGAAGGCCCTGTCCCTAATAAAAGCATGCCTCCTTTTTCTACCCATTTTTTTATGGCTTCATATTTAGCTTTACTTATTTTTGACGTATCAAAGTTATTTATAAATAAAACATTTATTGACTTTAAAACATTCAGGTCTTCTGATATAGAATTTTCATCAAGTTTTACAAGCCTTGTATTGTAAACTCGCTTTCCTGAACTTGTTCCGCTAATTGATACCTTATTTATGTAGCTTACACTGTTAAAATCATCACTTAACGTTCCAATAATTATATCTGTAGGATTTAACCCTGTTCCAATTGGTAAGTCCTTTGAAAAGATATTATTAGTCCCTTCTAACACGTTCATCTTTAACGATGATATATTCCTCGCCATTGGAACATTTAATGTAACCTTTTTCTTTGTGTTTACAGGAAGGTTTATTTTTTGAGAATAAACAGTTACGCTTTCTCCTGCCCCAATCATTCCATTCTGAGCATTGTTTACCGGAATTTCGATTTGGATTTCGCCATCGATATCTTTTAAATTATTATCAATTTCAATAGTTATTGGAACCAAACTTCCCCACTTAAATATATTTTCAAAGCCATAGGTATGCGATACCTTAAGCTTTTCCTCCTCCGCACCCTTGACTATGTTTACGCTTGCTATAAGCATAAATAAAGATAATATAAAGGTTGTTAATACTCTTTTGTTTTTTCCCCTCATTACTTTCCCCCCGTTAATAGTTTAAATATGTAATGATAGGATATCATTACCATGAGTTATTTTCAATAATATTCTGATAAGCTAAGAAATTCTTAAGAATTTAACAATATTTAAATATATATTTTTAAAAAAATAGCAGTCAAACCCTAATGGTTTTGACTGCTATACAAAATTTTATGCTTTCATATTTGGCTTTTTATTTACTGCCACAGTAACTTTTGACTTAGCTACCATGTTATAGAACCATGCACAGAGCAGGAAGAACATTACGGCTGCAGTCCATGGGCTTCCAGTTATACTTTTAGCAATGTTTGCGCCAAAGCCAATTTCAAAGTTAAATACTGCAAATACAGCAATTAAAATACCTATTATAGCTTCTCCAGCTATTAAACCAGATGCAAGAAGTGTTCCTGTTTCAACTTTTTCCTTTTGAACAGCTTCGTCCTTTTTATACTTTTTATCTACTAATACTCTTAATACTCCACCTACAAATACGCCTGTGCTTAGGCCCATTGGAAGATAAAGTCCAAGTGCAAATGGAAGTACAGGAATTTTCATAAGTTCGCACATTACTGCAAACATAACTCCAACTATAACAAATATCCATGGAAGCTGAGCATCCATTATACCCTTAACTATCATTGACATCATGTTTGCTTGTGGAGCAGATATAGTTTCACTTCCTATTCCATAAGCCTTGTGAAGCATTAATATAACTCCACCAACAGCTGCTGCTGAGGCAACAACCGCTGCGTACATACCGATTTCAAGTTTCTTAGGAGTTCCGCCCATGATATAAGTAGTCTTTAAGCTTTGAGCAGCTCCCCCTGCTATAGCAGCAGCTACACATACACAAGTACCAGCTATTATAGCTATAAACATACCTGAGTCTCCAATGTTATTAGTAGCTTTTAATGCAGCTGTAATAACAAGAAGTGATGCTATAGTCATACCTGAGATTGGGTTATTTGAAGTTCCAATAAGACCAACCAATCGAGCTGATACAACTGAGAAGAAGAATGCACAAATTACTATTAGTAAGGATGCTACTATATTTTTACCCTTAAGGTTTGGCATTACCCAAGAAAGTAAGAATACTAGTATTGCTCCACCTACAACCCATACCATTGGAACGTCCATATCTGTTCTCTTTTGTCCAGCTTTTCCACTGATTCCTGACATAGCTGATTTAAAGGACTTAACTATAGTTGGCATAGCCTTTATGATACTGATAAGTCCGCCTGCAGCAACTGCACCAGCACCAATATATTTTACAGGTGAAACAGCCATTTTAAATTCTGGAGCAATAAAGGCTATAAGTGGTACTAATGCAAACCAGGAAACCAAAGCACCTGCAAGCATATAGGAAGCTATTTCTATTCCAACAATGTAGCCAACACCCATTAAGGATGCATAAGCACTTAAGCCTAAGTTTGACTTATAACTTGTAGCATTTATCTTCCAGCTTGGATCTTCATTCCAAAGTTTGAAACCACCTGATAATATCTTGTATAATCCGCCTGCTAAAAGACCAGCCATCATTGTCTTAAGACCAGTTCCACCAGCAGTTCCTGTTACTAGAACCTCAGAAGCAGCCATAGCTTCCGGATATACTAGCTTTCCATGTTCTTCAACTATTAAATACTTTCTTAGAGGAACTACAAATAATATTCCAAGAAGTCCTCCAAGTAATGCTGTTACTACTATTGTAAATAGAGTAAGCTCTTGCTTAAAAATTATAATTGCTGGTATTGTAAATATAAGTCCGCCTGCTAAGGATTCTCCCATTGCGGCCATGGATTGAATCATATTAGCTTCTAGAATTTTGCTTCCAGCTGCATTTTTGAATACTGCTGTTGCAAGTATTGCTGCTGGAATACCTGCTGCAACTGTCATACCAACCTTTAAACCTAGGTAAGTATTCGCTGCACCGAAAACGATTGCAAATAAGCATCCAATGATGATAGACACAGCTGTCAATTCTGGTAGTGCTTGACTGGTAGACACATAAGGTATGTAGTCTTCACCCTTAATACCTCCGTAAGCAGTGTGAGAAAGACCTTTTTTCTCTGCCATTTTTTTACCCCCCCTAATAAAATTTAAAAAACTAGGACAATTTCATGATATCACAGTTACTTTTTACAGTAAACTGCATATTATAATATATTTTGAATTTTATGAAATATTTCTTGTATCCTATATTTTTTTACAAATTTATATTTCATATAAAAAAGAGGCATCTTGAATTAAATCAATTTGCCTCTTTTTGAACTCCTCTCTCAAAGGATATCCAACTCTTTTTATTTAAATATCTTAAATACATTATCAGACGGTCGTAAACTGGATCTATCTTTTCACCAAAATAATTTTTAAGTTCTTCACCTATATCGTAAACTGTCTTTTGTCCATCTATACATTGCCAAACCTTGGAACCTATTTCATCCAATTCTACGTCACTTACTGTTGGCTTTTTTACAAGCCATCTTGCAAATCTTTCAACAGTCCTGTCATGATGAAAAATCAAATATACTTTTCCTTTTCTAACTTCCCAATTATCATGCTTTTTTCTTGGTATGTACAAAAGAAAATTATCTTCTTTATGATTTTCTTTTTGTGTTTCTTTATTAAACAACATAAATAACTCCCGCCTTTTATAAATTAAGGAGAGCACTTCTGCTCTCCTATTATTTTTTACTAAGCTTTGTTGTCTTTCTTTACTGTAAACTTATATATCCAAAATGCAAGCAATAGATAAATTATGGCTGCAGTCCAATTGTTACCTGATAATCCAGGGATAAACTTTGGACCAATTCCAACTGCTTCACCTAAACCAGCAGCTGTTAATACTGCTACTACGATACCCATAATAGCGTCTCCAGCAACAAGTCCTGATGCAAGCAAAATACCTTTTTCTGTTTTTTCCTTAAGTTCTGTTTCATTTTTCATGTATTTTTTATCAACTATAACTCTAACTAATCCACCTACTAGTATACCAGCACTTAGGTGAATTGGCAAGTAAATTCCAAGAGCAACTGGAAGCACTGGAAGTCCCAATAGTTCAATCATTACACCAAAGGTTGCTCCAATAAGTATTAGAGACCAAGGAAGTTGTGCTGTCATAACACCTTGAACAACCATTGACATAAGAGTTGCTTGAGGTGCCGCTATTGCTCTAGGTCCTGTAAAGCCATAAGTATTTATCATAAGCATTACAGTTAAAGCAGCAGCCACTGCTCCTAATATAACTCCAAGATACATTCCTATTTGAACCTTCTTTGGAGTTCCACCGATTATATATGTTGTTTTAAGTGCCTGACCTGCTCCTCCTGCTACTGATATACCAATACATACTATAGCACCAGTTATAAGAGCTGCCAGCATTCCATCATTACCTGTTCTTCCAACTGCCTTTAAAACAGAAGTAACAAATAATAATGTTGCAATGGTCATACCGGAAACTGGGTTGTTTGACGCTCCTATTATACCGCAAATTCTTGCAGAAACTACTGCAAAGAAGAAGGAAAATACAACTGCGAGAAGCGCTCCTGCAAAACCTATTCTAGTTGCTCCAAACGGAAGTAGCCATGATAGGAAGAAAACTAATGCAGCTCCTCCAATAACCCAAGTCATAGGAATATCTAAATCTGTTCTCTTAGTTTCTCCGCCTTTAGCTCCTATACCAGACATAGCCGCTTTAAAGGATTTAATTATTGTTGGAAGTGACTTAGCTAGAGAAATAAATCCTCCTGCTGCAACTGCACCAGCACCAATATATCTGATATAATTACCTCTTATTGCTGAAGCACTTAATTTGCTTATTGCTTCTGTTGCTGGGTACAACACTGTATTTGAGCCTTGACCTATAAACATTATAAGTGGTATAAGTCCAAAGGTAGCAACCAAAGCACCTGCAAACATATAAAGTGATGCTTCTATACCAACTATAAACCCAACTCCTGCAAGAGATGCCATTGCATCAAATCCAAAAAATGTTTGATATATAGGCTTATTGTTTTGAGTTAAATTTATGTTCCAGTTTGGCTCTTCAGACCAGAGAAGAAGGCCTGCTGAAAGAAGCTTGTAGATTCCACCAACTATGATACCAGTAAGAACTGTTGTAAAACCAGCTCCTCCTGCATTACTTGTTACAAGAACCTCTGCTGCTGCCATACTTTCTGGAAAAGCAAGCTTTCCGTGTTCTTCGACTATAAGATATCTTCTTAGTGGCACAACAAATATTACTCCTAGTAATCCGCCAAGAAGAGTAATTATTACTATTGTAGCTACGCTTAAGCTCATTCCCCATATAAATACTGCAGGTAAAGTAAACACTATACCACCAGCTAGGGATTCACCCATTGCAGCAACTCCTGAAATCATATTAGCTTCAAGAATGTTATTACGTCTAAATAGTATCTTTAATAATCCTGTACCGAGTATTGCTGCTGGTATACCTGCTGCTATAGTCATACCTACGTTAAGAGCTAAGTATGTATTAGCTGCAGCAAATAACGCGGCTAACAATACGCCAATCAATAGGGATATAGAACTTAATTCAGGCATAGCTTGACTAGCTGGTATGTATGGAATATAGTCTTCGCCTTTAATGCCACCATACGCTGTGTGAGAAAGACCCTTATGTTCTGACATGTAATTTCCTCCTTTAATATATAGTATCGCTACACTAGAGTAACATAAAATTCACAATTTATTAAATTATAAAAAATTACAAAATAGCAATCCTAGTTCAAATCTCGTTATTTTCTGCGTTTTTTCATCATTTTTCGTATATTTTCAATTTTATTTAGCAATTTGAAACGTATTCACTATATTTATGAATTGCTATTTTTATATATTATAAAGTTATATTTAAATATAATAAAAATATTCTTCCACTAATACTTACTCTTATTCATAAAAAATAAACGCTTAGTAAAATGTAATTACTAAGCGTTCATATAATTTATTTACTTTCTAGTAATGCTAGAGCTACTGCTCCTACTACTCCTGCATCTGTTCCAAGTCCTGCGGGAACAATCTTGCAATTCTCTGACATTGCTTTAAAACATCTTTTGTTTACAATTTCCTGTACCTTATCAAATAAAACCGAGCCCATCTGTGAAACTCCGCCACCTATAACAAACATTTCTGGATCAAAGCTTGTTATAATGTTAGCTACAGCTATTCCAAGATAAGTAAAGCTTCTTTCTAATAATTCTTTAGCAACTTTATCTCCATCTTGTGCAGCTTTATATACTTCATAGGAAGTAACTTTATCATATAAGCTAAGCGATGTATTAAGCCCTGCTTCAATAGCTTCTTTAGCCTGTCTTGCGATAGCAGTTCCTGAAGCTATAGCTTCCACGCACCCATAGTTTCCGCAATTACATCTTGGCCCGTCTGGAAGAACAGTAGTGTGACCTACTTCAAGAGCGTTTGATGTATTTCCTCTATATACTTTTCCATTTAGTATAGCTCCGCCTCCTATACCTGTGCTGACTGTTATATAAACCATGTTGGTTGTACCTTTTCCTGCTCCAAGCATAAATTCTCCAATAGCAGCAACATTGGCATCATTATCTAAATATGTAGGTACATTAAATTTTTCATGTATAGGCTTAACCAATTGGAAATTTCTAAACGGAAGATTCGGTGTAGTTATTATTACACCAGCTTTAGCATCAAGAGGTCCTGGTGAACCAATTCCAATAGCTTTAACTTCCTCAATGCTCTTATCAGCCTTTTCCATAACCTTTTCTATAACATCAATTATTCTTCCTAAAACAGCTTGTTCGCCTTCAGAAGCATTTGTTGGTATAGTATGCTGTCCTAAAATATTTCCTTTTAAATCTGCAAGAGCGCCATTTATTTTTGTGCCCCCTAAGTCAATTCCAATAACAAAATTCTTTTCCATTTAGCTTCCTCCAAAATGTAATAAATCTAATAATATAAGAATTAATACTAGTCTTTATTATACAACAAAACACAAGTTATATAAAATATATAACTTGTGTTTTGTAAAGCTTTATAAATTTTATGCTTTAAATTCATCACCTTGTCTAAATGCGGTAATATGATATGTGGCATCATCATTACCACCCTTGAGTGCTACTTCAAAACCATTGTGTCTTAAAATATTGGTTATTATATCTACATTATGAGATTCTCCAGATCCAACAGTAATTATAACCTTATCATTCTCTCCAATAATATTTAGATAGTCATTTATATTGCTATAATCACTCAATCCCATGGTTCCATTAATTTCCAAACGATATTCAGACATAATATCTCTCCTTCTGCTTACAAGCATCTAATCCTGAAATCTTCCATGCTTATTTTTTGTAATATATAATAAAATATTCACTAATTTTTTACCAATAATTTATTTATGGAAAATAATTCTTATGTTATAATAGACTTGTTGCGCCAGTATTTGGCAATTTGTTGAATGATGATGGGAGGATTATTTATGAATTCACTAAAAGGAACTAGAACTGCAGAAAATTTAATGAAGGCTTTTGCTGGAGAATCACAGGCTAGAAACAGATATACTTTCTATGCTTCAGTAGCGAAAAAAGAAGGTTATTTACAAATAGCTGATTTATTCATTGAAACTGCTAATAACGAAAAAGAGCATGCTGAAAGATTTTTCAAATTATTAAATGAAGGTGGACTAATGGGTGAAGTTGTTGGAATTACAGCTGATTTCCCAGTAGGACTCGGAGATACAAAATTCAATCTTAAAGCTGCTGCTAGTGGAGAGAATGAGGAATGGACTGATTTATATCCTAAATTTGCTGATGTAGCTCAACAAGAAGGTTTCCCAACTGTAGCTGTAGCTTTCAGAAAAATAGCTGAGGTTGAAAAGAGACATGAAGCTAGATATTTAAAGTTGCTTTCTAATGTAGAAAATGAAGAAGTATTTAAGAAAAATGAAACTGTACTTTGGAAGTGCAATAATTGTGGCTACATATTTGAAGGTACTGAAGCTCCAAAGGCTTGCCCAGCTTGCTTGCACTCACAAAGCTATTTTGAGCTTTTCGTTGAAGCTTACTAAAATAGCTATAGAAAAACTCCCTGAATTGCTTCAGGGAGTTTTATTTTACTCTTCTGCTTCTTTTAATTTTTTTGCAGCTTCTATTATCTTATTAGATTCCAAAGCTGGCACTTCTTCATATCTCTCAAATCTCATACTAAAGTTTGCTCTTGCTTGAGTCATAGACTTTAGGTCAGTAGCATACTTAAATAGTTCGGCCATAGGTACCTCAGCAATAATTTTTTGATTCCCATCATCTGGTTCCATACCAAGAACTCTTCCCCTTTTCTTGGTTATATCACCCATAACGTCTCCCATATATTCATCTGGTACTATAACCTCAACATGCATAACAGGTTCAAGAAGAATAGGATCAGCTGCTTGAAGTCCTTTCTTGTACGCAAGTGATGCTGCCACCTTAAAGGCCATTTCAGACGAATCAACAGGGTGGAAAGATCCATCATGTAGAGTTGCCTTTAATCTTATAACAGGGTAACCTGCAAGTATACCACGCTGTATGCATTCCCTTAGACCTTTGTCAACAGCTGGTATGTATTGTCTTGGAACAACCCCTCCAACTATTTGGTCTACAAATTGAAGCTCATCTTCTCCATCGTTTCGTGGTTCAAACTTTATCCATACATCTCCGTATTGACCATGCCCTCCAGACTGCTTCTTATGCTTTCCTTGAACATCTGACATTTTCCTTATGGTTTCTCTATAAGGAACCTTTGGCACTTCAAGAGAAACATCAGCACCAAATTTATTCTTTAGTTTGCTTGCTATTATATCCAGGTGTGTTTCCCCTACACCAGAAACTATCATCTCAGCATTCTCAACATCTCGTGATACCTTGAAAGTTGGATCTTCTTCTAGAAGCTTTGTTAATCCTGAGGATATTTTATCTTCATCACCTTTAGCCTTAGGAAGTACAGACATTGACATCGATGGTGCTGGAAAATTAATTTCTTCAAAGGCTATCGGAGAAGCCATCTCACACAATGTATCTCCAGTTCCAGTAAATTGAAGCTTAGCAACAGCTCCAATATCCCCCGCTACTATTTCCTGTGTTGGAGTTTGTGATTTACCTCTAACAAAGTACATCGTCCCTATCTTCTCTTGCTTATCTTTATTTGAATTATATACGGTAGAATCAGCTTTTGCCTTACCAGTCATAACTCTAAATAATGAAAGCTTACCTACAAATGGGTCTGCTATTGTTTTAAATACAAAAGCTGAGAATGGAGCATCCTCCTTTATTCTAATTTCTAAATCTGTGTTATTTTTAACATTCTTAGCCTTTAAGGTTTCCATATTTTCTGGTGATGGAAAGCATTCTATTATATCTTCAACTAAAGTTTCAATACCAATACCAGTTAATGCAGAACCACACATAACAGGTGCTATTTCACCTTTTGCAGAACCTGCTATAAGCCCCTGGTATATTTCTTCATCGCTTAACTGACCTTCACTAAAATACTTTTCTAAAAGTGTCTCATCAGTTTCGGCAACAGCTTCCATTATCATATTTTTGCATTCAGCAGCCTTATCTACTAGTTCCGCAGGAATATCTGTTTCTTCCATAGCTCGGGTTTTTGAATTAAATAATCTTGCCTTTCCTGAAATAACGTTTACAATGCCTCTGAATTGTGCCTCATCTCCTATTGGGTACTGAATCGGCACAACAGATATACCAAACTTATCTTTAAGTTCACCTAGTACTTTATCAAAATTACTATTTTCTCTATCTAATTTATTTATAAAGAACGCCCTTGGCATTTTTCTCTTATTAACATAATCCCAAGCCTTTTCTGTTCCGACTTGGATTCCTGATGCTCCACAAACTGTTATTAATGCTAAATCAACAGCTCTTAAACCTTCAATCATTTCTCCAACAAAATCAAAATATCCAGGCATATCTACTAAATTAATCTTCGTATTATTATATTCACATGGTGCTACTGCTGTTGATACAGATATCCCCCTCTTCTTTTCTTCTACATCATAATCACTTATTGTTGTTCCCTCTTCAATTTTACCTACTCTATCGATTGTCTTTGTATAAAATAGTACTGCCTCTGTTAATGTAGTTTTTCCCGCGCCGCTATGACCTACTATTCCTACATTTCTTAAGTTTTTGGTTTTGTACTCTTTCATATGAAACTCCCGCCTTTCTAAAATATAATGTAGTAGTTAATTTAGTAGCTTAATTAGATTATTATATTCTGCCCTGCCCTCCTTAACCGACAAACATCTATTTAAGATTATTGCCATATATTAAATATTAAACAAAGTAATCAAAAATTTATTTCTATATTTACTTTTATTAAGCGTTTTCCATAATTATACATACTGTATATATTCTATTATAAGTTTTAAATTTCTCTTTTACAATGGACAAGTTGTCAAAATTATTTGAATTGTTTATTAAGTTATATTATATATAATTAAATTATATATAGCAATAACATTCACATGGTTTTGATGATATTTGCGCAAAAATAAGCATCGAGTTTTAATTCGATGCTTATTTGTCAATATCGTCTATAAATTACACTTATAAAATCTACAGTAAAAACAAAAGACACTAAGTATAATACTTAGTGTCTTTAACCTGGCAACGTCCTACTCTTCCACTCAGTCTCCCGAGCAGTACCATCGGCGCTGAGAAGCTTAACCATCGTGTTCGGTATGGGAACGGGTGTAGCCTTCTCGCCATCATCACCAGATATAGAACAATTTTTTGTTCTTTCAAAATTGCACAGATTAAAATATATTTGGTCAAGCCCTCGACCTATTAGTATCAGTCAGCTAAATATGTTACCACACTTACACCTCTGACCTATCAACCTTGTGTTCTTCAAGGGGTCTTACTAGCTTACGCTATGAGAAGTCTTATCTTGAGGTGGGCTTCACGCTTAGATGCTTTCAGCGTTTATCCCGTCCTAACATAGCTACCCAGCCGTGCCACTGGCGTGACAACTGGTGCACCAGAGGTTAGTCCATCCCGGTCCTCTCGTACTAAGGACAGCTCCTCTCAAACTTCTTGCGCCCGCGACGGATAGGGACCGAACTGTCTCACGACGTTCTGAACCCAGCTCGCGTGCCGCTTTAATGGGCGAACAGCCCAACCCTTGGGACCTACTTCAGCCCCAGGATGCGACGAGCCGACATCGAGGTGCCAAACCTCCCCGTCGATGTGGACTCTTGGGGGAGATCAGCCTGTTATCCCCGAGGTAGCTTTTATCCGTTGAGCGATGGCCCTCCCACGAGGAACCACCGGATCACTAAGTCCTACTTTCGTACCTGCTCCACTTGTAAGTGTCGCAGTCAGGCTCCCTTCTGCCTTTACACTCTTCGAGCGATTTCCAACCGCTCTGAGGGAACCTTTGAGCGCCTCCGTTACATTTTAGGAGGCGACCGCCCCAGTCAAACTGCCCACCTAACAATGTCCTGTGACCAGATTCATGGCCGCCAGTTAGAAACTCAGTACTGTCAGGGTGGTATCCCAAGGATGACTCCGCAGGGCCTAACGACCCTGTTTCCCAGTCTCCCACCTATCCTGTACAGACAATACCGAATCTCAATGCTAAGCTACAGTAAAGCTCTACGGGGTCTTTCCGTCCAATCGCGGGTAGCGAGCATCTTCACTCGCAATACAATTTCGCCGGATTCGTTGTTGAGACAGTTCCCAAGTCATTACGCCATTCGTGCGGGTCAGAACTTACCTGACAAGGAATTTCGCTACCTTAGGACCGTTATAGTTACGGCCGCCGTTTACTGGGGCTTAAGTTCATGGCTTCGCCTTACGGCTAACCAATCCCCTTAACCTTCCAGCACCGGGCAGGCGTCAGCCCCTATACATCAGCTTTCGCTTTAGCAGAGACCTGTGTTTTTGCTAAACAGTTGCTTGGGACTATTCTCTGCGGCCACATTGCTGTGGCACCCCTTCTCCCGAAGTTACGGGGTCAATTTGCCGAGTTCCTTAACAACGATTCTTCCGCTGGTCTTAGGATTCTCTCCTCACCTACCTGTGTCGGTTTGCGGTACGGGCACCAATTACCTCGATAGAAGCTTTTCTTGACAGTGTGGAATCAGATACTTCGCTACTTAAATTTCGCTCCCCATCGCACCTCAGCTAATCCAGGCGGATTTGCCTACCTGAATACCTAAATGCTTAGACAGACTAATCCAACAGTCTGCACATCCTATCCTTCTGTGTCACTCCATCTCTAATAACGCCATTGGTGGTATCGGAATATCAACCGATTGTCCATCACCTACGCCTTTCGGCCTCGGCTTAGGTCCCGACTAACCCTGAGCGGACGAGCCTTCCTCAGGAAACCTTAGGTTTTCGACCAATGAGATTCTCACTCATTTCTCGCTACTTATGCCAGCATACTCACTCCTGTACAGTCCACCACTCCTTACGGTATGACTTCTGCCCATACAGGAAGCTCCTCTACCACGTACCTTACGGTACATTCATAGCTTCGGTGGTAAGTTTTAGCCCCGGACATCTTCGGCGCAGGATCTCTCGACTAGTGAGCTATTACGCACTCTTTAAATGAGTGGCTGCTTCTAAGCCAACATCCTAGTTGTCTTAGAAATCCCACATCCTTTTCCACTTAACTTACACTTTGGGACCTTAGCTGATGATCTGGGCTGTTTCCCTTTTGACTACGGATCTTATCACTCG